>CAITOD010000360.1 GCA_903893935.1 uncultured Sphingomonadales bacterium | reverse complement strand
CAATGTTTTTTTGCCGTGAATGTGGTCAGGAAATACACAGCGTAACGATCGACAAGACCGGTGTTGTGATCGCCCGTCCGATTGACCTCACCGCACGCGATGATGTCGATGAAGACGGCTCCCAGCACGGATTTCTCGTCCCGGATTCCAGCGGCGACCTGGAGTTTGCCAGCTCCCTCGAAGATTATCCTGATGATTGGCTTGAAACGACCGCCTCGGGCAGCCCGCGGCTCAAATCGGCCCATCGCGGCAAGCATGAAGGCCGCATGATGATGCTCGGGGCCGATGGCCTCCGAGACGAAAATGGCGTTCGGAGCTGGTTCTTCGCTGGCCGCTTCCGGTTCTGCCCTCGATGCAAGCATCAGCCCCCTGCCACAGCCCGCGACATCAACAAATTGGCGGGCCTCTCCGCCGAAGGGCGCAGTTCCGCCACTACCCTGATCACCGCAACCCTGCTCGACTGGATGGAGCGCAACCATGTTCCGGCCAACAAGACCCAGCGCAAGCTGCTGGGCTTTACCGACAACCGGCAGGACGCCGCTCTGCAAGCTGGGCACTTCAACGATTTCATCTTCGTCAGCCTGCTTCGCGGAGCAATGCTGCGCGCCGTGCTCAAGGCTGGAGAGGACGGCCTATCTCATGAACAGTTCGGCGATGCACTCCGCCGTTCTTTGGGCTTCGATCCCGAACAAACTGCGCGCCGCGAAGAGTGGATGCTCGATCCCGATCCTGCCAGTTTCGCCGCGCTTGCTGACGCCAAAAAGACCATCAACCGTGTGCTCGCCCACCGCCTTTGGAATGACCTGCGGCGTGGCTGGCGCTTCACCAATCCCAACCTTGATCAGCTGGGCCTGATCAAGGTCGATTATCCAGGCATCGCAATGCTAGCACAAGATGCCAAGGCATGCAGCGGCGCGGATCGCTCTGGGTTGAGCGACGAACAGCGTATCGGGTTCAACATTTTGGCGAAGGTTGATGCTGAAACCCGCAAACGTATGTTCCGCGATTTATTCGAAACAATGCGCCGGGGGCTGGCGGTTGCAGTCGATGCCCTCGACGAAATTGAGCTTCGTCAAGCTGCCGAAAAATCGCGGCAAATTCTCAAGGATCCCTGGGCGATCAACCGCGAAGAGGAAAACGGCGACCTCGAATTCCAGACCGCGCTGGTCGTCGGCGCGCAAGGCAGCAAGTTCGACCGGATTGTGCGCGTGTCCGGCCGTAGCGGTCTGGCCCGCAATTTCGCCAAGGCCTGCGGCGATCTCCGCCTCGCCGATCGTGAACCTTTGATCGAAGCCATGCTCCTGGCCGCTGAACGCCACCAGATGGTGCGCCAGTTCTCTGCCGGCGGCATGCTCGGCTGGCGATTGGCACCCGGCGCCCTGGTGCTGCGCCCCGGCGAAGGCGCACCGAGCGCCGCGCAACAAAACGCGTTCTTCCGCCAACTTTACGAAGACATCGCCGCCAGGCTAGCCACGCCGGGCGGATTGCCCATGGCGTTCGAAGCGCGTGAACACACCGCGCAGGTTACAGCACTCCTTCGCGAAATGCGGGAATGCCGCTTCCGGCAAAACGACAATGACCCGGCGCGCATCAAACAGCTTGCCACCGATGCCAGAGTGCTGGGCGAAAAGCAGGATTTCCTGCCGCTGCTCTATTGCTCCCCCACCATGGAACTGGGTGTCGATATTTCGCAGCTCAATCTTGTCTATCTGCGCAATGTGCCGCCAACGCCCGCCAACTATGCCCAGCGTGCCGGCCGCGCCGGTCGCAGTGGCCAGGCCGCACTGGTGGTGACCTATTGCGCCGCGCAAAGCCCGCACGACCAATACTATTTCGAACGTCGCACCGATCTAGTGGCGGGCATCGTGCGCGCACCGGCGATTGATCTGATCAACCCTGACCTGCTCGCCTCGCATGTCCATGCAGAATGGCTTGCGGCGGCAGGCAAAGGCCTCGCGTCAACGATTCCCGAAAACCTGGACATGACGGATTCAGCGCTCCCGCTGAATGAAGAGCGCCAACAGGGCATTGCCCAAGCCACCGCCAGTGACGAAGCGCGCGCACGCGCCGAACGGGTCATTGCCTCGGCCTTGCCAAAGAACGGTTCGGCGGAGATAGGCACCCCAGAGGAATTCGTCGCCCAACACTGGGACACGGCGGGCCAGTCCCTCGACCATGCCTTCGATCGCTGGCGTACCCTGTTCAAATCCGCCAATGACGAACGACGCGCCGCATCCGACCTGGCGGACCGCCCGGGCATATCATCGATCGAACGCAAAGACGCCCGATCACGCTATGTCGCCGCCGATCGGCAAGTCGATTTGCTCGCAACCGGCGCCTCGTCGTCCAGCTCCGATTTTTACGCCTATCGCTATCTCGCCACCGAGGGCTTCCTGCCGGGCTACAATTTCCCACGCCTGCCGCTCTATGCGTTCATCGATGGGGAAAAATCGTCCACCGTCCTGCAACGTCCGCGCTTCCTTGCGCTGGCAGAATTTGGCCCGAACAGCCTGGTTTATCACGAGGGTAAGGCCTTCCGCTGCAACCGCGCCAAGCTGCCTTCAGGCACCCGCAATGCCGACAACACCCTCGTCACCAGCGAAGTGCGTTGCTGTCAGAATTGCGGCGCAGCCCATACGGTAAAGACGCAGGAGCGATGCGTGGTTTGCAATCAGACTCTGACCGAGGAAGGCATCCTTTCGCGCCTCTACAGGATCGAAAACGTCGATGCCGTGCCCGGCGCGCGCATTACTGCCAACGACGAAGATCGTCAGCGGCGGGGCTTTGAAATTCGCACGATATTCTCGTGGGAAGCCGATCGACAAGACCAGATCCTGCTCAAGGCCGATGAAAGCCCACTGGCGGTGGTACGTTACGGCCCACAGACCCGCCTCTCACGTGTCAATCTCGGCCTGCGCCGCCGCAAGGAGCAGGCACACACCGGCTTTGACATCGACACGATTTCGGGCCGCTGGCTAAAGAACGAGGCTGCCGGCGATGACGAAGGTGCTGATCCCCGCGGCGCCCGGCGTCAAACCATCGTCCCATTGGTCGAAGATACCAAGAATGCGATGCTGCTTCAGTTCGACCACACGCTAGACCTCACATCGGGTGAGATGGCCACGCTGCAACACGCACTGACCCGCGCCATCGAAACCGAACATGTGCTGGAATCGGGCGAGCTGTCGAGCGAACCCCTGCCCACGCGCGACAACCGCCGCGCCATCCTGTTCTACGAAGCCTCGGAAGGCGGCGCTGGCGTCCTGCGCCGCCTGATGGAAAGCGCCGATCGCTGGCAAAGACTGGCCGAAGTCGCGCTCGACATGATGCACTGGCAGCGCAAGGATGGCGAACTGGTAGAGGGCAACGAGCCTTGCGTTGCGGGCTGCTACCGCTGCCTCTTGTCCTATCAGAATCAGCCCGATCATGAACTGATCGACCGGCGTAACGAACGCGTAATCGACCTGCTCGATCGCATGGCGCGGTGCCAACGCGACTGGCCTGCCGCCGCAGCAATGGGCGAAGGCGATCCGTCTGGTGCCGGCAATCCGTGGCTTTCCGCCCTCGCCCGCTGGGGCGCGCCACCACCATCGGCCGAAGTGATCGGAGGAATCAGCTACCCACTGTGCTGGCCCGGCCTGATGGTCATGGCCATAGCAGGCACGCCGCCTGCAACACTGGTTGACCGCTGCGCCGATTTGGCACGAGAACTCATTGAATTGCCGATTGAACCTGGTGATACGATCCCGCCTGCCCTCGCGGCGGCCCTTGGAGTACCGGAATGAGCCTCGCCACAGTGTCCCCCGCCCAGCTACAGATCGGCGATCTGGTTCATGCCCGGGGGCGCGAATGGATCGTGCTGGCAAAGCCGGGTGAAGGCCTGCTCCGCGTACGCCCGCTGTCCGGTTCTGAAGAGGACGCGCTGGTCATCGCTCCCGCGCTGGAACGCCAACCAGTTCGCCCGGCGACATTCGCGCAGCCGACGGCGGATCAACGCGACAACCAGGATGCCGCGCGCCTGCTGGCCGATGCCCTGCGGCTGTCGTTGCGCCGTGGCGCCGGCCCGTTCCGCAGCGCCGCGCACCTGGGTGTTGAACCGCGCGCCTATCAACTCGTCCCGTTGCTGATGGCGCTGCGCCTCGATGTAAAGCGCCTGCTGATCGCCGACGACGTTGGTATCGGCAAGACCATCGAAGCTGGAATGATCCTGCGTGAAATGCTTGATCGCGGCGAAGTCGATCGGTTCACCGTCTTGTGCCCGCCCCATCTGGTCGATCAATGGATCGGCGAACTGGCCGAAAAGTTCGACATAGACGCCGTCGCCGTCACCTCGGCCCGCGCCCGCTCACTCGAACAAGGCCTTGCCCTGGGTGACACCATCTTCGCCGTCTTCCCGTACACCGTGGTGAGCCTCGACTATATCAAGGCTGACAGCCGCCGCGAAAACTTCGCCCACGCCTGCCCCGGACTTGTCATCGTCGATGAAGCCCACGCTTGCGTTGGCGGCAGCGAAAAGGGCACACAACAACGCTTTTCCCTGCTCGAACGCCTGGCCGAAGACAGCACGCGGCACATGCTGCTGCTGACCGCAACACCCCACAGCGGCAATCAGGATGCCTATGCACGTTTGCTGAGCCTGCTTCACCCCGATCTGGTCGGCGGTCCCGATTCAGCCGACACCAACGCCCGCGAACGCTATCGCCGCCGCCTTGCCCAGCATTTCGTGCAACGCCGCCGCGCCGACATTGCCGACAACTGGGGAGAAGCCGGCGCCTTTGCCAAGGCGATGAAGGCCGACGCGCCCTATAAACTCAGCGGCGATTTCCAGAACTTTCAGGAAGACGTCCTCGAATACTGCCTTGGCGTCGCCACCCGCGCAGACGGGGAACGTGCCCGGCGTCTGGCATTCTGGGGCACGCTCGCGCTGATGCGGTGCGTCGGCTCCTCCCCGGCCGCAGCACTCAGCGCCTTGCGCAACCGGCTTGGCGGAATGGCCGAAGAGGCTGCGCTGGAACCGCTGCTGTTCGACGCCGACGAAGGCCAATTGGCCGAATCCGACCTCGAGCCCGCCACCGCGCTCGACAGCGAAGAGGCCGCTGAACTCAGCGCCCTGATCGCGCGCGCCGAAGGCCTGGCAGTCAATTTCAAGGATGATCCAAAGCTGCGCGAACTCGTCCGCCAGGTGAAAGACCTGGTCGACAAAAAGGAAGCCCGCCCCGTCATCTTCTGCCGGTTCATCAACACCGCCGAAGCGGTCGGCGAAGCCCTGCGGACGCACTTCAAGAAACATAAAGTCGAAGTCATCACCGGCCGCCTCGCCCCGGAAGAACGCCGCACCCGCATCGACGCGCTGGAGGACTACCCCGCGCGCATCCTTGTCGCCACTGACTGCCTGTCCGAAGGCATCAACCTGCAATCGCTGTTCAACGCCGTCGTCCATTACGATCTCAACTGGAACCCCACCCGCCATCAGCAGCGCGACGGCCGGGTCGATCGCTTCGGCCAACAGGCCAAACAGGTCTGGTCGGTGATGATGTTCGGCGAAAACTCGATGATCGACGGCGCCGTGATCAAGGTCATCACCGACAAGATGCGGCGCATCGAACGCGAAACCGGTGTGGTCGTGCCCGTCCCCGAAGATTCAGCCAGCGTGTCAAACGCCCTGATGCAGGCCATGCTGCTGCGTTCCGCCACTCCCCGCGCCCAAGGCCTGTTCGATTTCGGCGATGCCGAGGCAAATCTGGAAACGCGCTGGAAAGACGCCGAAGAAAACGCCCGCAAAAGCCAGACCCGCTATGCCCAAACGGCGCTGAAACCCGCCGAAGTCCTGCCCGAATGGCAAAAGCTGCGCGATCTGCTCGGCGGCCCCGATGAAGTCGCGCGCTTCACTCGCCGCGCGCTCGCGCGCATCGATGCGCCGCTCGGACAATCCGGCGATTACCACACGGTCCGTTACGACGGTCTGCCGCAGCAAATGCGCGAACGCCTGCGCGCACGCGGCCTGACCGGCACACGCAAGATCGGCTTTACCGACAAATTGCAGCCCGATGTCGCCCACGTCGGCCGCGCCCACCCGCTGGTCGCCACCCTGGCAGAGGCCATGGCCGAAGGCGCGCTCGATCCCCATGGTGTAGAGGGCAAGGCCACGCTCGGCCGCTGCGGCGCCTGGCGCACCGATCGTGTGCAACGGCTGACCACCGTCCTGCTGCTGCGCCTGCGCTTCAAATTGACCACAAGCGGGCGCCGCACGTTGCTCGCCGAAGAATCCACCGCCATCGCCTTTGCCGGAAGCGACATCGTCGCCACCGGGGCCGAGGCTCTGGCCCTGCTCGAACCCGATACCACCGGCAATCTGGCCGATCAGGCCATCGCGCGCCAGATCGAAGCGGCACTGGCCCGCTTGCCCGAATATGCCGCCGCCATGGCCGACCACGCCCAGGCGCGCGCCGCTCTGCTGTCCGAAGATCATGACCGGGTAAAGGCCGCCACCCGCGGCGAAGGCGTGACCACCGTGGTCGAACCCGTCCTGCCCCCCGATGTCATCGGCATCCATGTCCTGGTGCCGGAGGCGTACTGATGGCCCGCACCGCACCCCGCGCCGCCGAACTCGGCCTGATCGCCGTCAGCATCGAAGGCGGCCTGATCGCCCCCGAACAAGTCCAGAAAATCCTCGCAACCGATCGGTCGGATCAGGCGGCCCAATCCTATGCCTGCCCAAAGGGCACGATGCTGGCCGACGAGATATCGCGCTATTTCCGCATCGGTCAGGCGATCTGGCGCGAATACGACCGAGTCGATGCCAAGACCGCAACGCGCACCGCCGCCTTCGCCCGCGACCTGCTGACGCAATGCTTTGGCTTTACCGACCTGACCGGGCCGATCGATCACCACCAAAGCACCCGCCGTTTCCGCCTGGCGTGGGAGGCAAAGCACGGTCGCGTCCCCATCGTCGTGGCGGCGCCTATGGCGGGCGCCGATGCCTTTGCCAAGGCCCAGCCCGAATTCGGTGATGGCGACGGCGGCCGCACCCGCCGCAGCCCGACCGCGCTGTTGCAGGATTGGCTCAACGCCGCCGATCACGCGCTGTGGGGCATGGTCTTTGCCGGCGACCGCCTGCGCCTGATGCGCGACAATGCCAGCCTGACCCGCCCGGCGTGGATCGAGGCCGACCTTGGGCGCATATTCGCCGAAGAAGCGCCCTATACCGATTTCATCGCGATCTGGCTGCTGGCCCACGCCACCCGCTTTGGTGCGGCCGAT
>CAITOD010000359.1 GCA_903893935.1 uncultured Sphingomonadales bacterium | reverse complement strand
GTCTGACCATGCCGCGCTGGCCTCCAATCCCAGCACTCAGCTTGAATCAGAAAACTTTCAACTTGGGAATCCCCTATCGAGTCAATCAAATGCCATCACGCTCTAAAAATCCGCCGCCTTGCTCTTTGCGCGTGCCTCGGCAAAGCTTTTGGCGCGGAAGGCTTCGAAGGCCACGCGCTGGTCGAAGCCGGGGTCTTTGGGATAGTCCTGATATTCGGCGATGATATCGTCGAAAATGCCGCGCAGTTCGTCCTTGTGGTCGGGGTGCGAGAAAATGTGCAGGCGATTGGCGCGCATCGCCTCGATCACGCGCGCGCCGATCACATCGGGTTCCATGCCGAATTCGTGCACGCCGGCCAGCCGCTCGACGGCATCGCGGTTGACCGGCCGCGCGCCGGACTTGAGCGTATCGGGGCGAATATCGTCGCTGGCATAGATATAACTTTTAACCAGGCCGGGGCACAGCACCGACACGCCGATGCCGTATTGCAGCAGCGAATAATGCAGCGATTCGGACAGGCCGCGCACCGCATATTTGGTGGTGTTGTAGATGCCCGGCGTGCCGGCGGCGATGAACGCGGCCATCGAGGCGGTGTTGACCACGTGGCCACCGTGCTGGGTCCCGGCTTTGACGCGTTCGACCATGCGCGGAACGAAGGTCATCACGCCGTTGATCACGCCGTGCAGATTGACGCCGAGCAGCCAATCCCAGTCGTCGTAGCTGCTTTCCTCGATCGGCTGGAACAAGTTGACCCCGGCGTTGTTGCACAGGATCGACACCGGGCCGAATTTGGCCTCGACTTCGTCGGCGGCGGCGCGAAACCCCTCGCGGCTCGATACGTCGAGCTCCACGCCCATGACTTCGCGGTTGTCGAGCGTTTGCAGCGCGCGGTCGATCGAATCGCG
The DNA here is from genome assembly GCA_903893935.1 of uncultured Sphingomonadales bacterium. Taxonomy (GTDB): domain Bacteria; phylum Pseudomonadota; class Alphaproteobacteria; order Sphingomonadales; family Sphingomonadaceae; genus Novosphingobium. Next base: position 4,112 of record CAITOD010000359.1, on the reverse strand, counting down.
CCGGATATCGGCGATGGCGACTTTGCAGCCTTCGTTGAGCAGCTGGCGAACGAGCCCGATGCCAACGCCGTTGGCGCCTCCGGTAACAAAGGCCGTGCGACCGGCAAATGACTTCATGGCTGTGCTCCGTTGGTTTGCACGGCGCGCAAAGCGTGCTGGCGCGCGATTTCGTCAGTGATGGCGGGGTTGCGGAACAGGCGGTCGAACGTCGCCTTGTATTCGGGGTTTTCGGGCAACTGGGTCTGGACCGCAGCGGTCGTCGCTTCGCCGCGTTCGCGCACGCCGGTGAGGAATTCGCTATGCGTCAGGATATAGAGCTCGTCGTTCAGAATGCCTTCGAGCACGCGCGCGCCGACCGCTTCCTTGGTCTGGTACAAGTGGAAGAAATTGCCGCCGGCCTGGCGCCGTTTGTCGGCTTCGGCATAGCCGGTTTCAGCCAGCGTCGCGGGCCGGGTCTTGCCCGCTTCGGCAATGTTCGATTGCACCGCACCGGGGCAGAACGCCGAACAGATCACGCCGCGCGGTTCGAGTTCGGGGCGCATGCATTCGATCATGCCGACGACCGCGGCTTTGGTGGTCGAATAGATCGTGGTGCCGCCGACCGGCACGAGCGCGGACATCGAGGCGGTGTTGACGATATGCCCGCCCTGGCCATGCGCGAGGATGCGCGGCAGCACTTCGACCACGCCGTTGATCGTGCCGCCCAGATTGACCCCCATGACCCAGTCCCAATCGGCATGCGTGGCGATTTCGGTCGGGCCGACCACGGCGACCCCGGCGTTGTTGACCAGCAAGTGGATCGCGCCGAACCGCGCCTCGGCCGCATCGGCGGCGCGGGCAAAGGCGGCGCGATCGGTCACATCGAGCTGCAAGGGCAGGACATGCGCGTGATCGCCCAGTTCGGCGCGCGCGGCTTCGAGATGATCGTCGCGGATGTCGGCAATCACCACGTTCATCCCCGCGCCAAGCACTGCTTTGGCAATGCCGAGCCCGATCCCGCTGGCGCCCCCGGTGATAAACGCGGTCTTTCCGTTGAGGTCTTGCATCTCAGGCTCCCGTCCGCCGGCCATGCCCGGTATCGTCCGGGCGGGCTTCGCGGAGTCATTGGTGTTTTTTCGTTGCCGACTATTCACCATGCGGCGATTGTATGCAAGACAGACGATATCAAATGGTACGATGGCACCGCAGTGACCCTCGGCCGGAGCACGGGAAGAGAGACGGGTCATGGCAGGCGCAGCAGAGGCCGGGGCGACAGCGGGCGCGCATTCCTATCCGACGCCGGCCGCGCGCTATTGGGCGCTGACCGTGATTGTGCTGGCGACATTCGTGATATTTTTCGATCAGGTCACGTTCGGCATGCTGGCCGAGCGCATCAAGCATGATTTTGGCTTGAGCGACGCCGAACTCGGCTTTCTGGCGGGGCCGGCCGGGGTGATCGCGTTCTTTTTCGTGGGCATTCCGCTCGCGCGGCTCGCCGATATTTTCCCGCGCAAATTCGTGCTCGCCATCGGCGCGACCGCGATCGGGACGGTGATCGCGGCGGGAGGCCTGGCGCAAGGGCTGGGGCAATTCATTGCCGCGCGCGTGTTTCTGGCAGCGAGCGGATCGGCGCACGCGCCGGCGTCGTATTCGCTGCTGGCCGATGCCTTTCCGCCGCGCCGGCTGACGCGCGCGTTCGCCTTGCTGCAATTCGGCTTTATCGGCGGCACCACGCTCGGGCCGCTGGTCGGCGGGCATCTGGTTCTGGCCAGCCGCAACTGGCAAACGCATCTGGGGCCACTGCACATGTTCGGCTGGCAATGGATCCTGATCGGCTGCGGTGCGGCGGCGATTTGCGTCGGGCTGCTGTTTCTGACCGTGCGCGAACCCGATCGGACGGCGCAATTGCAGCGCGGCGGGGTGCACGAAGGGCTCGCCGCCATGCTCGGCTGGCAGGCGTTTGTGGCGCTTGCCGAACGGCCGCGGCTGTTCGTGCCGTTGTTTGGCGCGCTGGCGCTGTCGGCGCTCGATGTGTTCGGGCTGCAATTCTGGCGCACCCCGTTCCTGATCCGCACTTATGGCTGGAACGAAGGCCAGATTGGCGCTGCGATGGGCCTCGCGGTGCTGGTGGGCTCGCTCACCGGGCTGGCGCTGGGGACCATGCTGGTCGAGGCGCTGGCGCGGCGCTATGCCGATGCCAATGTGCGCGCGGCGGCGATCTGTTTTGCCGGGATCAGCGTGGCCGCCGTGCTGTCGCCGCTGATGCCGCGCGCCGAATGGTCGCTGGCGCTGATGGGGGTGGGGGTGGCGTTCGGGCTGGCCGGGGCGGTGCCGCAAAACGCTGCGGTGCAGCGGGTCATACCCCCGGCGATGCGTGCGCAAGTCACCGCGATCTATTTGTTCATGTTCACGTTTTTTGGCGCGATGGGCAGCTTTCTGGTGGGTCTGGTGCAAGACCGGGTGGTCGGCGATCCGCACCGGCTGTGGGTTACGCTGGTGATCTGCGCGGGCACGCTGCTGCCCGCCGCGACGTTGTTGATGGTGCTGGCGATCAAGCCCTATCGCCAGGAAATCGAACGGCTGGACGCTCTGGAGCACGCAAACCAATGACTCAATATCCTGCACTTGCGATGATGATTGACGGCGAGCCCGTCAGCGGCGGCGGGCGGCGCAGGCATGCGGTGATCAACCCGGCGACCGGCGAAGCGATCGGTCACTTGCCGCTGGCCGAAGCCGCAGACCTTGATCGCGCGCTTGCGGCAGCGGCACGCGGGTTTGCCCGCTGGCGCAAATCAACTGCGGCAGAACGCGCCGCCGTGCTCGAAGGCGCGGCGCGGCTGCTGGTCGAGCGGCAGGAGACGGTCGCGCGCAACGCCGTGCTCGAACAAGGCAAGACGCTGCCGGAAGCCCGGCTCGAAGTCATGATGGTGGTCGGGCTGTTCCGCTTCTACGCCGGCGAATGCCAGCGGATCTATGGCCGCACGCTGGTGCGCCCCGAAGGCCAGCGCGCGACTGTAACGCATGCCCCGGTCGGGCCGGTGGCGGCGTTTGCCCCGTGGAATTTCCCGATCGGCAATCCCGGGCGCAAGCTCGGCGCGCCGATCGCGGCGGGGTGTTCGGTCATTCTCAAATCGGCCGAAGAAACCCCGGCTTCGGCGCTCGCGGTGCTTCAGGCGCTGCTCGATGCCGGATTGCCTGGCGATGTGGCGCAGGCGGTGTTCGGCGTGCCCGATGAAGTCAGCCGCCATCTGCTGGCATCGCCGGTGATCCGCAAGCTGTCGTTCACCGGCTCGACCGCGGTCGGCAAGCATCTCGCGCGACTGGCGACCGACAATATGCTGCGCACGACAATGGAACTCGGCGGGCACGGCCCGGTGCTGGTGTTCGCCGATGCCGATATCGAGCGCGCGCTCGACACGGTGGTGCCGCACAAATTGCGCAATGCCGGGCAAGTCTGCGTCAGCCCGACGCGTTTCCTCGTTGAACAACGCGTGTTCGACCGGTTTGCCGCGGGCTTTGCCGAACGCGCCGCCGCGTTCCGGGTCGGCGACGGGCTCGATCCGGCAACGCAGATGGGCCCGATGGCCAATGCGCGGCGGCCCGAGGCGATGGAGCGCCTGATCGCCGATGCGCAAGGCGCCGGCGCGCGGCTGTTGACCGGGGGCGAACGGATCGGCAATCGCGGGTTCTTCTATGCGCCGACCGTGCTCGCCGAAGTGCCGACCAGCGCCGCGATCATGAACGAAGAGCCGTTCGGCCCGGTGGCAATTCTCAACCCGCTGCCCGACGAAGCGGCGATGATCGAGGAGGCCAATCGCCTGCCGTATGGCCTCGCCGCTTATGCGTGGAGCGAGGACGCGCGCCGCCAGCGCCGGCTCGCGGCCGGGCTCGAAGCGGGCATGATCGGGCTCAACACCACCATGATCGCAGGCGCCGATGCCCCGTTCGGCGGGGTCAAGTGGTCGGGCCACGGCGCCGAAGACGGCCCCGAAGGCCTGCACGCCTGCCTTGTCACCAAGACCGTTCACGAAGGATGACCATGATGACCCACGAACTGAAAACCGGCGGCGCGCAGGGCTATTTGCGCATCGCGACCGAAGAAGCCTTTGCCACGCGCGAACAAGTCGATGTGT
>CAITOD010000358.1 GCA_903893935.1 uncultured Sphingomonadales bacterium | reverse complement strand
GTTCGTCTGCGCACAGGACGCCGATGGGCTGGCGGTCCGCACGCTCGATGGCGCGGATTTTCTGGCGGTCAACGGCGTCCAGACCCTGTCGCACAAATATTGCAACTTGATCGGCGATCTCGACCAGTTGGCGAAAGCCGGCGTGGCCTCGCTGCGTCTTTCGCCGCACACCGGCGATTTCATCGGCGTCACCCGCGCTTTCGCGGAAGTCGCGTCCGGCGACCTTGCCGCGCACGACGGACTGGAGCGTTTGCGGCAGTCGGCGCCGGAAGTCGAATTTTCCGACGGCTTTCTGTTCGGCGATTGCGGCGCGGCGGCCTTGACCCTGGCTTGATTCCCGACCGCCGGCCCATTTCCCCGCGTCCGATCGATGAATGGATCATGGCGCCGAGCGAAGCGCGGAACGGATTTCATCGGACGAGCTGAAACGAAGCGCATCCTCCGCCGCGCAGGATTTTCCGCACCCGTCCATTCCCGTGCGGCGCCTTGGGCGCGCGCCTAAAGTTGGCGGAGGGTGACATTCAATGGGCCGGCGTTCAGCGACGACATATTGGCGACAAACACCGCCGAACTGCCCCAGTTGAACTGCAAAGTGTAGGCGTTCGTCGTCGTTGTCGCATAATAGCCGGCGGGCGGCGCGGCGCCGGTGTTGGGGCCTGTATTGCCATTGACGCCATCGTTGACGGAGATGACATATCCGTTATTTCCAGATGCGTCGGCCGGCCCGCCGATGACGGCGGCAATGCATAGCGTAGGCGCATTGCATTGCAGGACAAGCTGCATCCATTGTGGCGCGGCATCGCCTTGGGCGGTTTTGCCGAATGACAGCGAGACTGGAGAGCCAATCGGCAGAGGCGCCGGCGTCGCGCCCGGCATGCCGGGGCCGATCGCCTGAATGGAGATAGGTGTGTTCTGGTTGATGCTGACATTCGTCAGACTGAGATTGTTCCCTTTCCAGTTGTCGATCCACATGGAGGGTTGGTTGACCAGCGCGGGGGCATTGAGAAATTGCGGCTCGCCGCCGCCCGACGTGGCGGAAAGTTGCCCGGCGTTGTTTTGACTACTGACGTTCTGATAGGCGAACACCATTGTGCCGTTCATCGTCTGCGGCATATTCGCATTCTGGTTAGGCATCAGCGTGAGAGGCGAGCCATTCCATTCCAGATCGATACTGGACCGGTCGATGATCTCATAGGCGGCCGGCGTTTTCGAACGATCGGTCAAACCGGCCCCCGTCTACAGCGGTCTGATCAGGACCTGCGCGCCTGCCGCGGTCGCCGGCGACATGTTGACCGCATAGGCGCGGGAGCCGCCCCAATTGATGATCATGGCAAGGGAATTGGCCGTTGTCGTCGCGTAATATCCGTCCGGAGGCGCGACACCCGTTCCGGGGCCGGTATCGTTGGCGGCGTTGACCGCGACAGCGCGACCGTTATTGCCCCCGGCGTCGGTTGGGCCGCCGATGACGCCGAAGATGCAAAGGGTGGGCGTGTTGCTTCTCAGCACCAGCTGCATGTTTTGCGGCAGCGTATCGCCCGCCGCGTTTTGTCCGGTCGCCAGGGACACCGGCGTTCCGTCCATGGGCAGAGGCTGCGACGTCTGCCCTGGCGCGCCGGGTCCGAAGGCCGATATCCAGATCGGCGTATTCTGGTTGAAGCTGATGTTGGTGACGCTCAGATTGTTGGCGCGCCAATTGTGGATGAGGATGAGCGGTTGGGCGGAAAGCGCGGGCGCGTTGAAAAACTCCGGACCGCTCCCGCCCGATGTGATGGAAATTTGCCCGGCGTTGTTCGTCGTGGACTGGTTGACCCAGGCGAAGATCATGGAGCCGTTCGCGGTCTGCGGCATGACAAGATTCTGACCGGTGGCGAGGGTGGCGCCGATCCCGTTCCAGTTCGCCTCGACCGTCGCGCGGTCGATAAGCTCGAAAAACGCCTTTGGCCGTCGCAATGAACGCATGGCTTGCGCCTCTCGAGACGCCCGGGCGCCGTCGCCCGGGCGTTTCTCGCTGCTTTTTTAAAGCGCCCGCAGCGTCACGCTGAGGGCCTGCGCCGTGGTGGGCGACAGATTGGCGACGAACACGGCCGAACTGCCCCAGTTCAACGGAAGCAGGAACGTGTTCGCGGTCGTTGTCGCGTAATAGCCGGGCGGCGGAGTGAGGCCAGTGCCGGGCCCCGTCGTCGCCGCGGCGTTGATGGCGATGACGTATCCGTTGTTTCCCGAGCCATCGGCCGGACCGCCGATGATGGCGACAATGCCCAGCGTCGGGGCGTTGCTCTGCACGACGAGTT
>CAITOD010000357.1 GCA_903893935.1 uncultured Sphingomonadales bacterium | reverse complement strand
CGACTCCATCACCGTGGCCCCGGCCCAGACCCTCACCGACCGCGAGTACCAGAAGATGCGCGACGCGGCCATCGCCGTCATGCGCGAGATCGGCGTCGAAACCGGCGGATCGAACGTGCAGTTCGCGGTCAATCCCAAAGACGGCCGGCTGATCGTGATCGAAATGAACCCGCGCGTATCGCGATCATCGGCGCTGGCGTCGAAGGCCACCGGCTTCCCGATTGCCAAAGTCGCCGCCAAGCTCGCGGTCGGCTATACGCTCGACGAGATCACCAACGATATCACCGGCGCGACCCCGGCCAGTTTCGAGCCGACAATCGACTACGTGGTGACCAAGATCCCGCGCTTTGCGTTTGAAAAGTTCAAAGGTTCCGAACCGCTGTTGTCGACCGCGATGAAATCGGTCGGCGAAGTCATGGCGATCGGTCGCAATTTCAAGGAATCGGTGCAGAAGGCGCTGCGCGGGCTCGAAACCGGGCTCGACGGGTTCAACCGCGTCGAAGAGCTCGAACAGGCGAGCCGCGGCGAAATCAACGCCGCCCTGTCGCGCGCCACGCCCGATCGCCTGCTGGTGATCGGCCAGGCGTTTCGCGAAGGCTTTTCGGTCGAAGACGTCCACGCGGTGACCAAATACGAACCGTGGTTCCTGCGCCAGATTGCCGAGATCATCGCCGAAGAGGCGAGCGTGATCGCGCAAGGCCTGCCGCGCGATGCAGCAGGGCTGCGGCGCCTCAAAGCGATGGGTTTTTCCGACATCCGGCTGGCCAAGCTCGCGGTGCGTTCGGTGCAGATGGCGGGCAATGCCAATATGGCGCGCGCCGGGCTGCTCCACGATGTGGTCGAAGCGATGGCCGGCGCCACCAACGAAGCCGAAGTGCGCGCGCTGCGCCACCGGCTGGGCGTGCGCCCGGTGTTCAAACGCATCGACAGCTGCGCCGCCGAGTTCGAGGCGGTGACGCCCTACATGTATTCGACCTATGAAAGCGGATTGTTCGGCGCGCCCGAAAACGAAGCGATGCCGAGTGCCGCGCGCAAGATCGTAATCCTGGGCGGCGGGCCCAACCGCATCGGGCAGGGGATCGAATTCGATTACTGCTGCTGCCATGCCTGTTTTGCGCTTGCGGAAGCCGGGTTCGAAACGATCATGATCAATTGCAATCCGGAAACGGTATCGACCGATTACGACACCTCGGACCGGCTCTATTTCGAACCGCTGACCGCCGAAGACGTGCTCGAAATCCTCGAACTTGAGCGCTCGAACGGCACGCTGGTCGGTGTGATCGTGCAATTCGGCGGGCAGACCCCGCTGAAACTCGCGCAAGCGCTGCAGGATGCCGGCATTCCGATCCTCGGCACATCGCCCGATTCGATCGATCTGGCCGAAGATCGCGAGCGCTTTTCCGATCTGGTCGAACGGCTGGGCCTGCTGCAGCCGGCCAACGGCATGGCGCGCAGCCGCGACGAAGCCGTCGCGGTGGCCGCGCGGATCGGCTACCCGGTGCTGATCCGCCCGAGCTATGTGCTGGGCGGGCGCGCGATGGAAATCGTCGACAGCCAGGCGCAGCTCGATGATTATATCACCACCGCGGTCCAGGTGTCGGGCGACAGCCCGGTCTTGATCGACCAGTATCTGCGCGATGCGATCGAATGCGATGTCGATGCGCTGGCCGATGGCGACCAGGTGGTGATTGCGGGCGT
>CAITOD010000356.1 GCA_903893935.1 uncultured Sphingomonadales bacterium | reverse complement strand
TGTCGACGGTGACGTCAAAGCTGCCTTCCAGCTTGGTCGTATTGGGCTTGTTGGTGATCAGGCGCAGCGTGCCCGACAGCGAACTGGCGCCGAACAGTGTACCTTGCGGACCAGACAGCGCTTCGATGCGCTGCATGTCGTAGACGTGGACATCGAGCAGCGCGCCGATCGTGGTGACCGGGATTTCGTCAAGATAGACGCCGCTGGTCGGCAAGGCGCCAAACGCGAGCCCGTCGCCGCCCGACGTGATCCCGCGGAAGAACAGCTGCCCCTGGCCCGGCCCGAACGACTGGAACGACACGCTGGGCAATTGCTTGGCATAATCGTCGAACGAAGCGACCTGGTGCTGTTCAAGCGTCGCGGCGCCGAGCGCCTGGATGCTGATCGGCACATGCTGAATGCTTTCCGAGCGCTTTTGCGCGGTGACGACGATTTCGCCCGACGGGCTGGCGGGCGCAGCATCGCCGGCCGCCGGCGTGGCAGGCGCCGATTGCGCGTGCGCCGCAAGTGGTGCCAGCGCGCTGCCGGCCAGCAGCAGCGCGAATTTGCGTGCAACCATGGTAGTACCCCTCATGAACCAGAAACTCCTGTTTTCGCCCTGTCTCCCGGCTGCAGCGTTCCATTTGCGGAATCGGCGCGGCCATGGCCCTTGCGCGGCTGATGGTCTGAAAACATCATGACGCAGGTTTGTGCGATTGCGCAACTTCCTTGCTAAGACCCGTTATGCGCCATTATGACTATACATAAATCGGTCGCAAGCAAGATTGTCCGGCCTGTATACGGCACCCTTTTTAGCAACCCGACACCCTGTGTGGAGAATCGCCCATGACGAACCCGCCGCTGACGCTCGACCAGCCGCTCGATGCCCGCACGCTTGCAGACGTGGCTGAAGGTGCGGCGCTTGCGCTCGGTCCGTCGGCCCGGGCGCGGATCACTGCCGCGCACGATCTGGTGCGCGCGATCGTTGTGCGCGGTGTGCCCGCCTATGGCGTGAACACCGGGGTCGGCGCGCTGTTCGATCGCACGGTCGAACCCGCGCTGCAGGGCCGGCTGTCGCGCCAACTGGTGCTCAGCCATGCCTGCGGGGTGGGTGCGCCGCTGCCCGAAACCGAAGTGCGCGCGATCATCGCCGCGCAAGCCAACAACTTTGCGCACGGCTGTTCGGGCGTGCGCGTTGCCGTGGTGGAGGCGCTGCTGGCGCTGCTCGAACACCGCGTGGTGCCCCATGTTCCGGCGGCCGGATCGGTCGGCTATCTCACGCATATGGCGCATATCGCGCTGGTGCTGATCGGCGAAGGCAGCGCCCGGATCGGCGAGGCGACTTTGCCCGGCGCCGAGGCGCTGGCCCGTGTGGGCATGGCACCGTTGGTGCTCGAAGCCAAGGAAGGCCTCAGCCTGCTGAACGGCGCGCCTTGCGCCACGGGGCTTGGCGGCGTGGCGCTCGCCCGCGCCTGGCGCGCCGTCGCCACGGCCGATGCGGTGGCGGCACTCAGTTGCGAGGCACTGGGCGGAAACCCGGCGGCTTATGCAGCCGATCTGATGGCTTTGCGCCGCTCTGCCGGGGTGGCTGCGACAAGTGCGGCGCTCAATGCCTGGCTGGCGGGCAGCGCGCATCTGGCCGCGCCCACGCGTCTGCAAGACCCGATCAGCTTGCGCGCGGTGCCGCAGGTGCATGGCGGGGTGCGCGATGCACTGGCGCATGTCGCCGCGATGATCGATGCCGAACTCGCTTCGGTCACCGACAATCCGGTGGTGCTCGGCACTCCCGACGCGCCGCGCGCCGGCTCAGAGGCGCAGGCCGTCGCGGCCGGGCTGGCCATGGCGCTCGATTCGCTGGGCATTGCGGTTGCGCATCTGGGCATGATCGCCGAACGGCGGCTCGACCGGCTGGTCAATCCGCTGGTCAGCGGCCTGCCCGCGTTCCTCGCCGACGAAGCCGGGGTATCGACCGGCTTCATGATCGCGCAATACAGCGCCGCCGCGCTCGTCGGCGAAAACCGCCGGCTGGCCGCACCCGCCAGCCTCGATGGCGGTATCACGTCGGGCCTGCAGGAAGATTACCTGTCGCACCAGACCGCCGCTGCGCTCAAAGCGCTGACGATTGTCGCCAATGTCGAAACGATCCTGGGCATCGAACTGGCCGCCGCGGCGCAAGCGCACGATATCGCCGTGCCGCCCGCCGCACGCGCGCCGGCGACCGCGCGCCTCCACGCGCATGTCCGCCACTCGCTGCCGCTTTATGCCGATGACCGCGCAATGCACCGGATCATCGACCAGGGTGCCGCGCTGGTGCGCCAAGGCTTGCCCGGCCCGACCCCCGGCTGATCAACCCGGCGCCAGAAACGCGCGGAACACCGGCGAGGCATCGGGGCCGAACATCAGCGCGGGGCTTCCCATCGATTCGATAACGCCGTCGCGCACATGCACGACGTGGCTCGATACATCGCGGGCAAAGGCCATTTCGTGCGTGACAATCAGCATCGTGCGGCCTTCGCCGGCCAGAGCGCGCATCAGATCGAGCACTTCGCGCACGCGTTCGGGATCGAGCGCCGACGTCGGCTCGTCGAACAGCATCA
>CAITOD010000355.1 GCA_903893935.1 uncultured Sphingomonadales bacterium | reverse complement strand
GATGCCATCGACCAGCAACCGCATTGCGTGCTGCTGCTCGATGAAATCGAAAAGGCGCACCCCGATCTGTTCAACATCCTGCTCCAGGTGATGGACAACGGCCGGCTGACCGACCACCACGGCAAAACCGTCGATTTCCGCAACGTGGTGCTGATCATGACCACCAACGCGGGCGCATCCGACATGGCGCGCAACGGGATCGGGTTCGGCGACATTTCCAAGGCCGATGCCGGCGACGAAGCCGTCAAACGCCTGTTCACCCCCGAATTCCGCAACCGGCTCGATGCGATCGTGCCGTTCGGCTATCTGCCCTCCGAAGTTGTCAGCCGCGTGGTCGACAAATTCATCCTCCAGCTCGAACTGCAACTGGCCGAGCAGAACGTCCACATCCAGTTCGACAGCGACGCACGCGCCTGGCTCGCCAAAGCCGGCTATGACCGCATGTATGGCGCGCGCCCGATGGCGCGCGTTATCCAGGAAAAGGTCAAGAAACCGCTCGCCGAAGAACTGCTGTTCGGCAAACTGGCCAACGGCGGCGAAGTCCACGTGAGCCTCAAAGACGATGCGATGTCGTTTGAGCTGACCCCGGCTGCGCCCAAAGTTGTGAAGAAGCGCGCGCGCAAGGGCAAGGCCGCCGGGACAACGCCGGCGCCGAATGCTGACGAGGCGTAAGCCCGCTGGCAATCCTCGCGCTTGCACCGATGACAGCAAATGGCTACCATGCTGTCATCGGTGCAGGGAGGATTGATATGGGTGTGCTGACCATCCGCAACGTCCCCGACGACATTCACCTCGCGCTGAAGGCGCGTGCGGCGCACCACGGGCGCAGCACCGAAGCCGAAGTGCGAGCGATCCTTGCGCTCGCCGTAAAACCCGAGGGCCGCCCGCGCATGGGCGACTTGCTGTGGGAAACCGGCCGCCAGATCGCACTGAGCGATGAAGACGTCGATGCCCTGCTCGCCGGGCGTGACAAGACCCCGGCGCAGCCGCTGCACCTGGAATGATCGTCCTCGACACCGATGTTATGTCCGAGGCCATGCGGCCGGCGCCTTCGCCGCAAGTGCGCAACTGGCTGAACGAGCAACCGATCGAAACGCTCTACACCACCGCGATAACGCTCGCAGAAATCCATTACGGCCTTGCCCGCCTGCCGATTGGCCGTCGCAAGGAACAACTCGGCGAACAATTCGCGCTCATCACGCGCCTTTGGCACGGCCGCGTTCTGCCTTTTGACGCGGATGCCGCAGAACGGTACGCCCTGCTTGCGATAGCAGCACACCAGTCAGGCAAAGGCTTCCCCACGCCCGATGGCTATATTGCCGCAATCGCAGCATCGCGAGGGTTCATCGTGGCGACCCGCGATGTCGCTCCGTTTTTGGCAGGCGGATTGCAGGTTATCAATCCCTGGGGTCCGGCCTGACCCAGGCCGGATGTTTGCCGCTTCGCGGCGCATATCTCAGTTCAACGAAGCGAGTTCGGTCTTCACTTTGGCAAGCCGGTCGGGGGTCAGCTTGTCGGGCGCGAACGTCGAAAGCGTGGTCAGGCTCATGCCCTTGAAACTTTCGAACTGCGGGTGGCTGGTCAGGCCCGGCAGATCGGTATCGAGCACTGTGCGTGCGCGTGGATCGGCGACCAGCGTTTCGATCGGGGTATCGAGCGTGTATTTGGTCGCCGGCGCAGTCGGGGCTGCGCCCGGTGTGCTTGCAGAGGATGGCGGATTGGCGTGAGCCGGCACGGCGAGTGACAGCGTGGCAAGAGCAGCGAGCATGGGGATCGATTTCATGGGTGCAAATTCCTGTCGGTGGTTCGGTTGCGGATCGAGACTAGCATGGCCCTCGTCGCTGTAAACGCCAGCCCGGCTTAACCGGGGCTGATCCGGATCAGTTTTTCGCGCGAAGTTGCGCCGCGCAACAATTCGAGGCGGCTGATACCGATGCCCAGCGCCTCGGCGAGCAATTCCAGCACCGCAGCGGTAGCCTTGCCATCGTCGGGTTTGGCGCGCACTTTTACCAGTATGCGGCCATCGACAATCGTGATCGCTTCCTCGCGCGCGCCCGGGGTCACCCGCACCGCAAGCCGTCCGTCGCCATCACCCAGCGCGCGGATGGCAGCAGCGGGGGGAAACTCAATCCTGGGGCGCGCCATCGGCGAGCGCCTCGGCATGCGCGCGGGCGTTGGCGACATAATGCGCGACGCCGAGGCGCATGTCGGCAAGCGCAGCATCGGTCAGCTCGCGCATGAACGCGGCCGGGCGCCCGCCCCACAATTGGCGCGCGGCGATCCGCTTGCCCGGAGTCAGCAGCGCACCGGCGGCGAGCATGGCATCGCTTTCAATCACGCAGCCGTTCATCACCGTGGTCGACAGACCGACGAATCCGCGATCGTGGATCGTGCAGCCATGGATCATCGCCATATGCCCGATCAGCACGTCTTCGCCGATTAGCGTCGGGAAGCCTTGCGGGTGACGCGGGTCGGGGCTGTCGCAGTGGATCACCGTGCCGTCCTGCACATTGCTGCGCGCGCCGATCACCACGCGATTGACGTCGCCGCGGATGACGCAGTTGTACCAGATCGAAGCCTCTGCCCCGATTTCGACATCGCCAATGATGCGGCACCCGGGCGCGATGAATGCGGTCGGATCGATGCGCGGGGCAATGCCGCGAAACGGAACGATGGTCAGATCGCGGCGCATCGGTCAGGCGCCCAGCAGGCGCGCGGCGTGGAGCGCGTGATAGCTCAGCACCCCCGAACAGCCCGCGCGTTTGAACGCCGTCAGCGTTTCGAGCACGATCGCGTCGCGATCGGCCGCACCCGCTGCCACTGCGGCTTCGATCATCGCGTATTCGCCGCTGACCTGATAGGCAAACACCGGCACGCCGAACGTCGATTTCACCCGCCAGGCAATATCGAGATAAGGCAGCCCCGGCTTGACCATCACGCTGTCGGCCCCTTCGGCGAGATCGAGCTCGACCTCGCGCAGCGCCTCTTCGGCGTTGGCCGGGTCCATCTGATAGGTCTTCTTGTCGCCCTTGAGCAATCCGTGGCTGCCCACCGCATCGCGGAACGGACCATAGAACGCCGAGGCATATTTGGCGGCATAGGCCATGATCTGCACATTGGTGTGCCCCGCCGCTTCGAGCGCCATGCGGATCGCGGCGACGCGGCCATCCATCATGTCCGAAGGCGCGATGATATCGGCGCCGGCGGCGGCCTGGTTGAGGCTCTGGCCGACCAGCACATCGACGGTTTCGTCGTTGATGACATAGCCCGCATCGTCGATCAGCCCGTCCTGCCCGTGGCTGGTATAAGGATCGAGCGCGACATCGGTCAGCACGCCGATATCATGCCCGCACGCCTGCTTGATCGCGCGGATGGCGCGGCACATCAGATTGTCGGGATTGAGCGCCTCGCCCCCGTCGTGGCTGCGCCGGTCTGCCTGCGTGTTGGGAAACAGCGCGATGGCGGGAATGCCCGCAGCGACTGCCAGCCGCGCCTGATCGGCAATACGATCGACCGACCAGCGCGACACGCCGGGAAGCGATGCCACCGGAACCTCCAGATCGTGGCCTTCGGTCACAAACAGCGGCCAGATCAGATCGGCCGGGGTCACTTCGACTTCGCGATGGAGCGCGCGGCTCCACGCCGAAGCGCGGGTGCGGCGCAGGCGCACATGGGGGTAGCTGGTCATGCGCGACAGTCTTATCGACCGGCACAGCCCGCGCAAACGGGTTTTTCGCTCAGGCGCCGTTTCGCGGCAATGCCAGCAATTGCTGCATCCGCGCGCGGAACAGTGCCACTTCGTGCGGATCGACCGCCACATGACGCGGGATAAAGCGGATCGACAGCGGATCGACCGGCTGCCCGCTGCGGAACAGTTCATAGTGCAGATGCGGCCCGGTCGCGAGCCCGGTCGCGCCGACATAGCCGATCACCTGGCCGCGCGCGACGCGCGTGCCCGCGCTCACCGCGATGCGGCTCATATGGCCATAGCCGGTGTCGATACCACCGCCGTGTTCGAGCCGGACATAATTGCCATGCCCGCCATGCCAGCCGGCATAGGACACCACCCCGTCGGTCACCGCGTAAATCGGCGAGCCGCTGCGCGCGGCGATATCGATCCCGGCGTGGAGCCGCACGACGCCGAGGATCGGGTGGTGGCGCATGCCGAAATACGAGGTGATATTTCCATCGACCGGCGCCAGCAGCACGCCCGAGTGCTGTTGCGCCGAATCTGCAAGCGCTTCGGGCGTAAAGAAGTTGCCGTCATTGCCCCAGCGCATCGCGCGCAGCAGCGGCTTTCCGTCGCGCAAGATGCCGGCGTAGAGCAGTGCGCCATCTTCGCCCGGCGCACTGTTCGAACCGTCGAGCGCGCGTTTGTGCGCGACCACCAGTTCGAACTGGTCGCCGGGTTCGATCGCTTCAAACGGCAGGTACTGGTCGACTGCCTGGAGATAGGCCTGCACTGTGCCGGGGCTCGCGCCGGCATCGCGCGCGGCACGATAGAGGCTGGAGCCGACTGCACCGACCAGATGCAGCGGGGTCGCATCGACCGGGATCGGCCGCTGGTGGAGCGTGAGCCGGCCCTGCTCGCGCGCGATCGTGACGTCGAGATCGTAGCGCGGCCGATACGACAGCGCAGCCAGCGGGCGCAGCTCGCCGGTGGCCGCGCGCGGGCCCAGCGTGACCGCAAAGCGCGTGCCCGGTGCCGGATTGCCGAGCGGCGCGGCGATCGTCCGCACGGCATCGGCATCGCGCGGGGCGAGCCCCAGCCGTTGCAGCATATGCGCCAGATCGTCGTTTTCGCCCAGCACTGCAGTCAGCCCGATGGTCGCGCGTTCGGGCACCGAATCGAGCCGGCGAACCAGATCGGACGCCGCAAAATGACGCCCGTTGCCCCCGCCCGCAATCAGCGGCCGGATTGCCGCTGCGCGCAGTTCGAGCATCGCGCCGTCGCCGGGGAGCGGCAAAGGCGCGGCTTCGAACGGGCTGAACGTGGGCATGCACAGCAAAGCCGGCAGCGCGTAGGCCACCAGGCGAGCCGCTCCGCCAAACCAGCGGCGGCTGCCGATATCGGCGCGCAAATCGGTGACCGGCAGCCTGCCCGCCAGCCCCACTTCGATCCGGCAGCACCAGCGATCCCAGCGGCGCGCGAGCGGGTGCGGCAAGTCGCGCAAGGACGGTGGCGGAGGCGGCGGCGGTGCGGGCTCGGTGCGCGGAAATCCGCTGCGGCGCAGCCCCGGCTGCCCCGGCCGCGCGCGACCAAAGCTGCGCACTTCGATCAGCGCAGAATCGGAACCGGCGAGAGCCATGGGCGGTTTTTTCCATCGAGACGCGAGTGCCCACCGATCCCTGCACGAGCAGGGTTAACGGCTGGTAAAACGCGCGCCCGACGGCGCAAGAATCAGCAATCGAGCACGAACGGTCCGGCGGCCCGGGCTTCGAGCGCGGCATGCGCCTTGGCAGCTTCGGCAAGCGGGAAGCGCCCGCCCAGCGCCAGTGGCAACCGGCCGGCAGCCATCGCCGCAAACAGGCTGGCCGCCGCCGAAACCAGCTTTTCGCGCGGGCTGATATAGGGCCACAGGAACGGGCGCGACACTTTGGCCGACCTGGCGCCCAACCGCGAAAGGTCGAACGGCGGGATCGGGCCCGAAGCCTGGCCGTAATGCACCAGATGGCCCTTGACCGCGAGGGCAGCCAGCGAGCCTTCGAACGTATCCTTGCCGACGGCGTCGAACGCGACATCGACCCCGCGGCCATTGGTGAGCGCACGCACGGCCTCGGCCACATCGGCCTCGCGATAGGCGATCACGTGGTCGCATCCGGCTTCGCGCGCGAGCGCTGCCTTTTCAGGCGAACCGGCGGTGCCGATCACGGTCGCACCGCGCAATTTGGCCATGCGCGCGACTAGTTGCCCGACCCCGCCGCCCGCCGCTTGCGCCAGAACGACGCTGCCCGCGCGCACCGGTTCGACATCATCGACCAGCGCCTGCGCGGTCAGGCCTTTGAGAAACCACGCGCTGGCGACGCCGTCGTCGATGCCTTCGGGCACCGGCACCGCCAGCACCGCGTCGATCACCCGCGCCCGCGCATAGCCGCCATAATTGCGCGAAATATAGGCCACGCGGTCGCCCACCGCAAAGCCGCTGACACCCTCGCCCAGCGCTTCGACCCGGCCCACCGCTTCAAGCCCGGGAATGCCGGGCAGCGGCAGCGTCTGATAGGCGCCCGACCGCACATAGATGTCGTGGAAATTGACCGAGGCCGCGCTTTGCCGGATCAGCAACTGACCCGGCCCCGGTGGATCGACCGTGATCGCTTCGAGCACCAGCGCTTCGGGCCCGCCGGGCTGGCGCAGCACGATCGCTTCGCTGGCGCTCACCAGGGTCAGGCTCCCAGCGGCTGCGGTGCCCCGGCATCCACGCCCACGAAGCGCCGCCCGGCGCGCGGCACCGACACCACTTGCGGCACCGGCGGGCGGCCATCGTCGGCGGCAATTTCGGGCCGGTCGAGCTTGCCGTCCTCGATCAGCTTGCGGATTTCCTCGCCGGTCAGCGTTTCGTATTCGAGCATCGCTTCGGCGAGCAGATGCAGCTTGTCCTGGTGTGCCTTGAGGATCGCATGCGCGCGGGCATGCGCATCGTCGACCAGCCCGCGGATTTCGCTGTCGATCAGCTTGGCGGTTTCGTCCGACATCATCGTGCGCTGCGACATGCCCATACCGAGATAGCCGTCCTGGCTTTCTTCATAGAGCAGCGGCCCGAGCTTGTCCGACATGCCCCAGCGCATCACCATGTTGCGCGCGAGGCCCGTGGCATACTGGATATCCGACGAGGCGCCCGACGAGACTTTGTCGTAACCGAAGATCAGCTCCTCGGCGACACGCCCGCCCATGCTGACCGACAGATTGGCCAGCATCTTGTCGCGGTGATACGAATAGCTGTCGCGTTCGGGCAGCCGCATGACCATACCCAGCGCGCGGCCGCGCGGGATGATCGTGGCCTTGTGGATCGGATCGCTGGCGGGTTCGTTGACCGACACGATCGCATGGCCCGCCTCGTGATAGGCGGTCATTTTCTTTTCGTCGTCGGTCATCACCATCGAGCGCCGCTCGGCACCCATCATGACTTTGTCCTTGGCGTCTTCGAATTCCTGCATCGCCACCAGCCGCTTGTTGCGGCGCGCGGCAAGCAGGGCGGCTTCGTTGACAAGATTGGCGAGATCGGCGCCCGAAAAGCCCGGTGTGCCGCGCGCGATCACGCGCGGATTGACGTCGGGGGCGAGCGGCACTTTCTTCATGTGCACGCCGAGGATTTTTTCGCGGCCTTCGATATCGGGGATCGGCACGACCACCTGGCGATCGAACCGGCCCGGACGCAGCAGCGCCGGATCGAGCACATCGGGGCGGTTGGTCGCGGCGATGATGATGATGCCTTCGTTGGCTTCGAACCCGTCCATTTCGACCAGCAGCTGGTTGAGCGTCTGTTCGCGTTCGTCGTTGGAATTGCCGAGGCCATGGCCGCGATGGCGGCCAACCGCATCGATTTCATCGATGAACACGATGCACGGCGCGTTCTTCTTGGCCTGCTCGAACATGTCGCGCACGCGGCTGGCGCCGACGCCGACAAACATTTCGACAAAATCCGAGCCCGAAATGGTGAAGAACGGCACGCCCGCTTCGCCCGCGAT
>CAITOD010000354.1 GCA_903893935.1 uncultured Sphingomonadales bacterium | reverse complement strand
CGCGCTGAAATAGCCGATCCGCAACCGCTGCGGCCGCGCCGTCGGGCGTGCCGCGATCGCCGGCGCCTTGTGCTTGCAGGTTTCATCGGCCCAGACCCGCGCCAGCCGCAATTGCAAGGCGGCATCGTCGGCCAGCGACAGCAGGCAAAACGGCGGCACGCCCTGCGGCTGCGACCCCAACGCCGCGCAATCGGCGGCAAGCTGCGCAAAACCCTGCCAGTCGCACATATGGTATTGCTGATGCAGCATTTGTGCCCGTGCCGCGGCCAGATCGGGCTGAATGGCAATCGCACGCCGGAAGCTGGCCACGGCTTCATCCAGCCTGCCCAGGGCCACCAGCACGACGCCCAGATTGTTGTGCGCATCGGCAAAACCGGGTTTGAGCGTCAACGCGCGCACACACGCGACAAACGCCTCTTCCAGATTGCCCTGCAAATAGTGCAGGTTGCCCAGATTGTTGTACGCTTCGGCAAAGTCGGGCTTGAGCGCCAGCGCGCGTGCACACGCCGCCAACGCCTCATCCGCGCGGCCCTGTGCCTTGCGTGCGATGCTGAGATTGTAATGTGCATCGACGTGATCGGGGCTCAGTGCCAGCACCCGCTCGTAACAGGCGACCGCATCGTCGATCCGGCCCTGGTCGCTGCGCACGCTGCCAAGATTGTAGACCGCATCGACAAAGCCGGGGTGGTATTGCAGTGCCCCTTCATACTCGGCCGCAGCCTCGTTGAGCCGTCCCTGTTCCTTCAGGACGTTGCCGAGGTTGCAATGCGCCTCGACAAAGTCAGGTTTGAGCGCGAGCGCGTGCTTGTACGCCCCGATTGCAGCGTCTGGCCGGCCTTGCGCAACATACAGCCCGCCGAGATTGTAATGCACCCCGGCAAAATCCGGCTTCAGCGCCAGCGCGCGACCATAGCACTGCGCTGCCTCGTCAAGCCGGCCCAGGGCCATCAGCACATTGCCCAGATTGCTGTGCGCATCGGCGAACTCGGGCATCAGCGTGATCGCGCTGCGCAAAGCCGACGCCGCCTCATCCAGCCGACCCAGTGCTGCCAGCCCATTGCCGAGTTCGCAGTGGATCGCGCCAAGATCGGGCTTGAGCGCCAGCGCGCGACGATAGCTGACAATGGCCGCTTCGAAATCGCCGTGTTCCTTGAGCGCGTGACCATAGTTGGCATGCGCGTCGGGCAGCGCGGGATTGAGCGTACAGGCTTTGCCAAACGCCGCGACGGCGCGATCGATCCTGCGACAACGGGCGCTGGCAATGCCCAGTATATTCCACAGGAAGAACGATCCGGGGTGGTGCTGGACCAGCGCCTCGGCATGCATCATGACTTCGGCAAACCGCCCCTGATTGAACAAGCCGATCAAGGCATCGGCTTGCGCGCGCGGCGGGTCGGGCGCGATCACGGGCGGCGCGATCACCCGGTCGATTTCGGCAAGCGCCTGCCGGGGCCGGTTGTCGCGCGGAAAGCGGTCGGCCAATTGGCGGTAGATCGCGCGCGCCTGTTCAATGTCGCCCTGCTGGAGGCAGGCAATCGCGCGCCTGAGTTCCATTTCCAGATTGCGCTTCGCCATTACCGGCCATCCTCGTCGCATGCGGCGACGCAGATATCCTGCGGCGCGAGCCCGGCAAAAAAGCGCTCGTAAGCCCGTTCCAGCCCGGCCTCGAAGTGGCGTGTGTATTGCACGGTATCGAACAGCGGCTGGTTCAGCCGGTTGGCAGCAAGCCTCGCCCTGAGTGCGGCCAGACGTTCCGGATCGGTGGCGAGCGCAAGAATCAGCGCTTCATAATCGGCATCGCTGTGCGTGATCAGGTCGGGCAACCCGACCGCGGTGAGCAGGCTTGCCGAGACGCGCGCCGCAAACTGCTGGCCTGCGCGCGT
>CAITOD010000353.1 GCA_903893935.1 uncultured Sphingomonadales bacterium | reverse complement strand
TCCGGCGCATCGCCCGGTGCGCGGCGATCTGGCGCATATCCGCTGCGCCGGGCGCATCTTTGTGCCGCACTATGCCGTGCCGATGCCGCACCAGGTGCAGGCAACCACGCCGCTCATGCGCGCCGGGCGCGATCAGGGCGATGCGCTCGCCCACTTGCCCGCGGGTACCCTGTTCAATGTGCTCGATATGGCGGGCGGCTGGGCCTGGGGCCAGGTCGGCGAAGACGGGCTGGTCGGCTATGTGGTGCTGACGGCGCTCGCGCCGGCATGACCGCCACGGTCTTCATCGATGGTGCTGCGGGCACCACCGGGCTCGAAATCGCCCAGCGGCTGGCCGGGCGCGGCGAATTTGCGCTGATTGCGCTCGCCGATGCGGCGCGCAAGGACCCGCGCGCCCGCGCGCAGGCGCTCAATGATGCCGATGTGGTGATCCTGTGCCTGCCCGATGATGCAGCACGCGAAGCGGTCGGGCTGATTGCCAACGACCGCACGAAAGTCATCGACGCCTCGACCGCGCACCGCGTGGCGCCGGGCTGGGCCTATGGCTTTCCCGAAGTGATCGGGCACGAGGCGGTGGCTGCGGCCAAGCGGATCGCCAATCCGGGGTGCTATCCGACCGGCTTCATCGCGCTTGTGGCGCCTCTGGTGCGCGCCGGTTTGCTGCCGGCGGCATGGCCTTATACGTGCCACGCGGTTTCGGGCTATTCGGGCGGCGGCAAAGCGCTGATCGCGCGCTTCGGGCAGGAACCGGATATCGCCTGGCGCGGCTATGCGCTGGCCTTCGGGCACAAACACGTGCCCGAAATGCAGACTTACGCCGATCTTGCGATCCCCCCGGTGTTCGCGCCCGCCGTGGTCCCCGCCTATCGCGGCATGGTGGTCGAAGTGCCGCTTCCGCTGGCGCATATGCCGGGTGCTGCCGATCCGGCCCGCCTGCGCGGCGAACTGGCCGCGTTCTACGCCGGTTCGCCCGTGGTCAGCGTGGCCGACCACACGGCGGACCTCGGCGAAATCCTGCTGCGCGACCACGCCCCGGCCTGGGACGGCCTGCGCCTGCATGTGATCGCCAGCAACGACGGCCAACAGGCCCGGCTGGTCGCCGAACTCGACAACCTGGGCAAAGGCGCCAGCGGCGCTGCGGTGCAAAGCCTGAACCTGATCTGCGGTCTGCCCGAAACGGCCGGCCTCGTCCTCTGAATCCTCCCCGGAACGGGGAGGATTTCAGGGCTGTACGGGCAGGGCGGGTTTTTCGGCAGCGCAGTGGATGCCGGGTCAAGTCCGGCATGAGGCCAAAGCCCGGTCGTCATGCCGGACTTGATCCGGCAGCCATCGTGCCGATACGCTCCGTGATCAGAGCGGAGCGAGGCCCAGCCCCGGGGCGAGATCGTGCCAATCGGGGTTGGTGGTTTCGATCAGGGCGATCTTCCAGTCGCGCTGCCAGTTTTTCAGCTGCTTTTCTCGGGTAATGGCATGGGCCATGTCGCCGAACATTTCGTAGTGGACAAGGCGTTTGACCTGATAGCGCGAGGTGAAGCCGGGAAGCGCTTCGCTTCGGTGCTGGGCGAGGCGGCTGAGCAGGTTGCTGGTTGTGCCGATGTACAATGTGCCGTGGCGATCGCTGGCCAAGATGTAAGTGCAGGGCTGACGTTCGTTTTGCATCGTCGTTTTTCGGCGGCTTGGCAGGGTTGCGCCAAGTGCAATTCGCTCTGATTTGGCAGGGAACTTTGCCCGGTCGAGGGATGGATGCCGGATCAAGTCCCATAGGTGTCCGGGATTTCATAGCGCGAGAGCGAACTGTGGGTTTGGCGGCAATTTTGCGGGTGTTGTTGGCGGCGGTTTGGCGCGTCCCGACAGGTCGAGTCTACTGAAC
>CAITOD010000352.1 GCA_903893935.1 uncultured Sphingomonadales bacterium | reverse complement strand
CCACGCGCCCGGCGTCGCCGCCCAGACCGGGCGCGTGCGCGCCGATCCAGCGCAGCACTGCGGCGCCGTCTTCGAGCATCGCCGGATACCGCCCGGCTTCGTCAAGCCGATAGCCGGCGAGCAGCACGGCATACCCATGCGGCGCCAGCGTGCGCGCGACAAACCGGTAATCATGCGGATCGCCGCTGGTCCAGCCGCCGCCGTGGATGAACACGACCACCGGCAAGGCGCTACCGGTTACCGCCGGATCATGCGCGCGATCGGTCGGGACAAAGAGTTGCAGGCGCTGCGCCGGATCTTCGCCATAGCGCACGGCCGCGGCCAGCCGGATCGCGTGATCCCCGCCCGCCAGCAGCCGATCGGCGGCATCGAGCACCGCAGCGCCGTTGGCGGTGACCATGCGCATCCCGGCAAGGCCAAGCCCGCCCGCGAGCAACAGCGCCAGCCCGCCCCACGCTTTGGTGCCCAGCGTGCGACGCGACAGGGCCCGGCCGGGTGCGGCGGGTTGGATCGACGTTCCTGACATCGCCCGCGAATAGCACCGTCGCGGGCGAGTCAAAAGCGCTACCGGCGATTCGAAGCGTGTTCAGGCGATAAGGTGACGCGCCGCCCGGGTCAGCAAGACCGGATCGTCGACGATTTCGCCCACCATCACCGGATCGGCGCCGGGCTGGCGGCGGATCAGCACGAGCGCGAATTCGGCGCCATCGCGCGACAGTTCGTTCAACGGCCGTGTCGGCAGCGTGCGCGCGCTGGCCTGCCAGGCTTTCTGCGGTCCGGCGGCGCGGTCTTCACCCCGCTTTGCTGCGCGTTCACGTGCGATGATCGCCTTGATCCCGCCGGGCGTTGCCGCCAGCACGTCGGCGAGCTCGCCTTTGCCCACGCCTTCGCGTTTGGCATGGCCGAGCACGGTTGCGTATTCGGTCAGGCGGGTCTTGTCGTAATCGGCGCCGAACACCAGCTTGACCAGCGGGATCAGCGGGGCGCGCTCCTGCGGGACCAGCCCGGCCTCTGCCACCAGCCGGGCATAGTCGGCGGGCGCCTGTTGCGCTGCCAGCGCAAAATCCCACGCGCGGCCGATTGCGGCATAGAGCGACTGGCGCGTGCGATCTTCGTTGGCGAGCGCGCGCAGCGCCGAAGCGCGCGCCTTTTCCAGCCATTCGGCCAGCGTGTGCGGTTCGGCTGCGGCAGTGGCCGCCACACCGAGCCGCGCCGGCGACGGATCGGCACCAGTGCTGATCGGAGCCTCGTCATCCATGAACGGTGACAGATCGAGCGCCGGCGATGCCTCGTCGCACCACAGCGCGGAACCGCCCGATGCGTCGGGACCATCGGCCCAGTGGTCGGACGACAGCGCATCATCGGCCTCGCGCATCCGCAAGGCGGGGCTGCGGCGCTGCCCGGCCGCAGCACCGTCGAGCGCCTGGCCGATTTCGAGCAGCAATTCGTCGGTGGTGCGCTGGTCGGCCAGTTCCTTCCAGTTGATCACCCCGTAAATGTAATCGATTTGCGCGTTGTCGCTCGAAAAGGGCAGCAGGATGCCGCGATAGAGGATCGTGGCGCCGCGCGCGTTGACGAATTCGGCTTCGAAGCCGATCGGCGCCTCGTTGGCGATAATCTGCAGGTAATGGTCGGTGATGCGCGACAGCACCGATCCGCCCGGCACATCGCTCAATCGCCCGATCGACTGGTCTTCATCGCATTCGGCGGCCAGCCGGTCGCCGAGCGACAGCACTTGCGGGTCTTCGATGCCGTCGGCGAAATGGAGCAGCACCGAATTGGCAGCAAATTCGGGCATGTCGCCCGCGATCAGCCGCTCGGGCGAGGGGAACCGGCGCTTGCCCAGCAGCCCGGCCCAATAGTTGTAGGCGCGGACCTGCATCCGCCGCTCGTCTTGCCCAACGACCGGCGGCGGCGGCTGGATTTCGTCTTCGGCGTCGAACCCGTTGTCTTCAGGACCGAAATCTGACCCGCGCAAAACATCCATATCGCAATCGCGCCTTCCCGCTGCGTGCCTTCGTGACAGCGGTTTTGGCGCAACATGGTAAAGAAATGCCTAAGTTGTGCGGTGCTTTTGCGCGATCAGTCCGCAACCGGCGCCTGGCTGCGCCGGGCGATGGCTTCGGCTTTGGCAATCAGCTGCGCCGCGCTGTCGCGATGCAGCAGTTCGACCATCTGCCCGCCCACTTTCAGCGCGCCTTTGCCGGCATTGGCGGGTTCGGCAAAGGCGGCAACGATCGCGTGCGCGTGCGCGAGTTCGGCTGCGCCCGGCGCAAACACCCGGTTGGCGATATCGATCTGCCGGGGGTGGATCAGCGTCTTGCCGGCAAACCCCAGATCGCGCGCGCCCTGGCATTCGCGCTCGATCTGCGCGGCATCGTCGATCGCGTTGCACACCCCGTCGAGCAGGATCAGCCCGTTGGCGCGCGCCGCGAGTACCGCCTGCACCAGCACCGGAAGGAACAGCGCGCGATCGGGGGTCTGGGCAATGCCGGTGTCTTTGGCGAGATCATTCAGCCCGAGCACAAACCCAGCCAACCGGGTCGATCCGGCCATCGCGGCAATGCGTTCGATCGCCAGCACGGCGTGCGGGGTTTCGATCATCACCCACAAGCGGACTTGCGCGGGGTAGCCCGCAGCATCCATCGCTCCCGACAGCGCTGTGATATCGGCCTCGCGTTCGATCTTGGGCACCAGCAGCGTGTCGATCGGCGCACCGCTCAAAGCGGCCAGATCGTCGTTGCCCCACGACGTTGAAAGGGCGTTGATACGCGCGATCAGGCGGCGATGGCCGAACCCGCCAGCGCAGGCTTCTTCGATCAGCGCGGCGCGCGCCGCCACTTTGGCTTCGGGCGCAAATGCGTCTTCCAGATCGAGTGCGACCGCATCGCAGGGCAATGTGCGCGCTTTGGCCATTGCGCGCGCATTCGATGCCGGCATGTAAAGCACCGAACGCAGGGGTGCGGTATCTTCAGACGGGAACATGCGTCGCTTCCTCCAGATTGATCCGCCCTTCCTGACGCGCGGGCATCGGGGCGACGATGCGCATGATCAACGTCAGTGCAAGCCAGAATGCAGCCAGCCGCACCGCGGCGACCAGGCCATAGCGATCGGCGAGCGACCCCCACACCCACGCCCCCAGCGCCATGCCGCCAAACGCGACCGACTGGTACATCGACAGGCAGCGCGCCAGCATGGCCTCGGGCGCGCGCATCTGGATCGCGACATTGATGCTCGTCATCACCGCGACCCAGCCGGCGCCGCCGACCAGCGCGGCGACGATCGCCAGCGCAAGCATGTGTGCCGACGACAGCAGCAGTTGTGCCAGCACGAACATCACGGTGCTGAAACCGACGATCGTCTCGCTGCCGAAGCGGCGGCGCAGTTTGCTGACCACCAGCGCGCTCAGCACCGATCCGACCCCGAACGCGCCGAGCACAATCCCGAAACTGATCTGGTTGCCATGCAATTGCAGCCGCACCACCACCGGCAGCAGCGCCTGGAACCCAGCCGCGCCGAACCCGAACAGCAGGCCGCGCAACAGCACGCGCGCGATCGGCCGCGATCGCACGCAAAACAGCACGCCATCGATGATCGCCGGTCCGATCGGCAGCGGCACCAGTTTCGGCGCATCGGGGCGCCAGCGCGCCAGCACCACGATCATCGCCAGATAGCTGACCGCGTTGATCGCAAACGCGGCATTGACGCTCCACAGCGCGATCACCACCCCGCCCAGCGCCGGGCCGGTGCTGCGTGCCAGATTGGCGGCGATCGCATTGATCGAAACCGCTTGCGGCAGATCGGCGCGATCGACCGTCAGGCGCACATTGGCCTGCCAGGCCGGAGCATTGAGCGCAGTGCCCGCGCCGACCATGAACGTGAGCAGCAGCAGGCTCCACGGCGCAATCGCGCCCAGATAACCAAGCACGGCAAGCACGGCCGACACCACCAGCATCAGGCTTTGCGCGAAGAGCATCACCAGACGCCGGTCATAGCCGTCGGCAATCGCGCCCGCGACCACGCCCAGCAGCAGGATCGGGATCGTCGCCGAGGCCTGCACCAAGGCCACCAGCAAGTGCCGGCTGGTCAGTTCGGTCATCAGCCAGGCGGCGGCCACCGACTGCATGAACGAGCCGATGCTGGAAAACAGATTGGCCGCCCAGATCGCGCGGAACACCGGGTATCGGAACGGCGCCAGCGCACCACCGGGCGCCGCGGCAACGTTCGGCGTGTTTGCGCTCACAGGATGTAGCGGACCTTGATGTTGAGCGTCAGCGCCGTGTTGCCGACCTGGACTTGCGCGGCGGCGAACCTGGGCGGCCCGAATTCGATCGGCGCATCGCGCGAGAAGCCATAGCCTTCGGACGGGATGCCCATCATCTTGTCGAGCCGGCCGTTGCTGTTCTGATCGTGGAACAGCGAAACGGCATATGTTCCCGGCAGGACATGGCGGAACACCAGCACCGGGCCATTGTGCGCGGGCACGCTCAGGCGCTGGCATTGCGGGTCTTTTTCGCAATCGGGAAACGTCGCCGCGCGCGTCGTCAGGCAGGCGCGGATCAGCCCGCGCGTGTTGCGCAAGCCCGAGATATCGACCGTGACCGTCGCACCTTCGGGCTCGTCGGCGAGCAGCGTCTGCGGGACCAGCAGCAGCCCGGCGGCGAAGAGATGGCGGGTGATCATGGTGCCGAAATCCCCCGGTCGGTGCCGCAAAAATGGTCCCACACGCGGAAATAAAGCCCGTAATTGCAACGGTATTGCTCGTGGTGGCGCGAATGGTGGCTGGCGGTGATCAGCCAGTGCCCGGCGCGCGAGCGCACCAGCGCGCGCGGAAACATTTCCCAGCCCATATGATTGGTCACACCCATTACTGTCATCACCGTAAGCACGCCCGCCAGCACCCCGGCGTGGATCGGCACGACGAATACCAGCGCCGGGATGAACAGACCGACAATGGCCGCCTCGACCGGGTGAAAATTCATCGCCGCCCACGCGGTCGGCGGGCGGCTGGCATGGTGGATCGCATGGATTGCGCGAAACACCGCCGGGCGGTGCATCCAGCGGTGCGTCCAGTAAAACCATGTGTCGTGCAGCGCGAGATAGACCAGCAGCGAAACCGGCATCCACCACAGCGGATAGGCATGCGGATCGGTGTAGATCATGGTCCAGCCGCGGCTTTGCCAGCCCCACGCGATCACGCCGGCGGGCACGCCGTAAATCGCGCAAGCGATCAGGCTCCAGCCGAGTTCCATGCGGATCTGCCGGCCGAGCCCGGCGTAATGGCCCGGGCGCACCCGCGCGGTGAGCCACGCGAACAGCCCGCTGACCGCAAGATACCGCACGGCCACGATCATCGTCATCGCCGCAGCGGAAAGGACCAGAGCCAGCATGCGCGCCCTTATGGCAAGCGAACGCCCCGCAGCACAAGTGGCATGCGGGGCGAATCCGGTCAGCTGACGCGGCTTACTTTGTTGCGGTGCTGGCCCACGCCGGGGCCGCCGCGCGGGATGAACCGGCGCTTGGGCTGGCCATCGGCAGCGCGTTCACCGCCGCCGCCGCTGCGCTGGCCCTGTCCCCGATCGCCGCCGCGACCGCCGCCCCGACCGTTCCGGTCGTGGCCGCCGCGATGGTTTTCGTCATCGCTTGGCTTGTGCGCCGGCTTGGGCAGACGCGCGGCTTCGGCCTGGAAATCGGCGGGCAGCGGCAGCGGGGTGAGCTTGACCCCGGTCAGCTTTTCGATGTCGCGCAAATAGGCCTTTTCGTCGGGTGCGCACAGGCTGATCGCCGCGCCATCGGCGCCCGCGCGCGCCGTACGCCCGATGCGGTGAACATATTGTTCGGCCACATTGGGCAGCTCGAAATTGAACACGTGGCTCACGCCCGCGACATCGATCCCGCGCGCGGCAATGTCGGTGGCGACCAGCACCGGGCAGGCGCCCTGGCGAAACGCTTCGAGTGCTGCGGTGCGCTGCGCCTGCGACTTGTTGCCGTGGATCGCGCGCGCCGGGATGCCGGCGGCATCGAGATGGCGCGCAACGCGGTCGGCACCATGCTTGGTGCGGGTGAACACGAGGCTGCGGTCGAGCGTCTTGTCGGCGATCAGCGCGCGCAGGCGCAAGCTCAGCAGCGCCTGCTTTTCGGCCTGGTTGACGAAGGTCACGAACTGGTCGACGCGATCGGCGGTGCTCGCTTGCGGCGCGACTTCGACTTTGACCGGATCGTGGATGAACTGGCGGCCGAGATCTTCGATCGAGCGCGGCATCGTCGCCGAAAAGAACAGGCTCTGGCGCTTGGCCGGCAGCATTGCGGCCACGCGCTTGAGCGCATGGATAAAGCCCAGGTCCATCATCTGGTCGGCTTCATCGAGCACGAAAATCTCGACGCGGCCGAGCGTCAGCGCGCGGTTGTCGATCAGATCGAGCAGGCGGCCGGGCGTTGCCACCAGCACATCGGTGCCGCCAACCAGGCGCCGCGCCTGCTTGCCGATCGGCACGCCGCCGAACACGCAATCGACGAACAGATTGAGGTGCTTGGCATAGCCTTTCATGTTGTCGGCAATTTGCGCCGCGAGTTCGCGCGTGGGCGACAGCACCAGCATGCGGCACGAGGCGGGTTTGCGCGGGGTGGCGGTTTCGGCCAGGCGATGCAGCGACGGCAGCGCGAACGCGGCGGTCTTGCCGGTGCCGGTCTGCGCGATGCCGAGCAGATCGCGCCCTTGCATCAGCGGCGGGATCGCCTGCCGCTGGATCGGGGTGGGGTCGGTGTAGCCTTTGGCGGCAAGCGCGCGCAGGATCGGCTCGGCGAGGCCGAGATCGGAAAAATACGACATGAATCAATAACTTTCGAGAAAAGACGCGCCGATCGCGGGGCCGGATACGGACCACGGGCGCAAGGGGGGTCGAAAAAGCGACCCACGCGTGAAAGGGAAGCGGCGAGCAACAAGAGCGTTCAGCCGGGGCGGATCCATGCCGATGTCTCCGGCGGATCTCACGCAGCCCGGGCCTGCGACAAAATGGTCTGTCGCCGTCCTTGCGATCGCGCATCTAGCGAAAAAACCGTTTACTGGCAAGGCATTTGTAAAAGGCGCTGTTTGCTACCCCCGCGCCGCATGTTGCGGATCGGCCGCGATCACCTGCCGGCGCAAGGCCGCGCGCGCCAACCGCTCGACTTCGACTTTGCGCCGCGCGGCCGCCAGCGGCAGCAGCGGGGCAGGGCGCAGGATTTCCGCATCATAGCCGTCGGCCACGATAATCCCGCAAGCTTCGGGCAGGAACAGCGCGGTTTCCATCACCGCGCGGTCGAGATGCGGGGCTAGCCCCCAGAAGAACCGGTCGCAATGGTCGAGATAATCGGTCCACTTGGCATCGCCGAGCAGATCGGCGCGGCTGACCTTGATTTCGACAATCACCACCTGGCCTTTGCCATCGATCCCCATCAGATCAGCCCGCCGCCCGCCTTTCAGCGGCATTTCGGGCAAACACCAGATATCGTTGCGCGCAAACAACCGCGCAATCCCGCGCGCCACGGCCTGCGCTTCGCGCGTATCGGCCAATGCAGGCGATGTTTCATCCATGGCCCGTCATAAGAACAAATAGGAAACATGACAAGGTGTTGCGGCAAGACGAGAAGACGCAAACGCGGCTGCGGAGAGAACCCGGTAACAGAAAACGCTGGCCCCTTTCGGGTGCCAGCGTTTCATGAATTCAGCAATTACAGGATTTTGCAGAACTGATCGTCGATCAGGCGTCAGCAAAACCACGACGGCGCTGGGCAAACACGGCCATCGCAGCAGCAGCCAGACCGCCGAGCATCAGGGCCCAGGTCGACGGTTCCGGAACCGCGTTGATTTCCAGGAAGCCCGAATAGGAATCATTGGAGCCGGCGGTGCCGCTGATCACGAGGGTTTGCGGGGTCAGCGTGTGCAGCTTGTGGCTCGCAATCGCATAAGTCTTCACCGCATTGGTCGCATCAACGACAAGGTTGTAAGTGGTGTGGCCAGCCACGGTCGACGACTGGATCGTCTTGTCCAGAGTGAGCGCCACACCATCGACAGTCACCGAAGTGATGTTTGCCAGCGCCGACCGCGTGCTGGCCGCGTTCTGCGCGAAGAAGAAATCGATCACGTAGGGAACGTTGGCGCCATTGTTGGTGGGCAGCGTGAAATTGTAGGTGTCGGTGAAAGAGCCCGCCGCCAGCGTGTCGCTGAACGAATACTCTTGCGAGAGCGGGTCGCTGCCGCCCAAAGGAGCAAGCGATCCGCTGCCGCCTGCATAGGCGGGAGCCGAGATAACCAGAGCAGAAACTGCGGCAACGATGCCGATCGAAAGGTTGCGAGTCATTGGGGTGCTCCCATCAAATGAACGTGCCCACCCCCGAAACCGATAAGCTTGCGCAAAACCTGATTCGCTGTGGTTGATTTTTTATTAACCTATTGTGCGGTGCACCGAAAGCGGCTTTTGGCGGCTGAGAGGCCAATTTTTGCAAGAAAACCGGGCTGCACTGTTCCATTTTGCAACAGTGCGCGGATGAAAAGCTGCAAGCGGTCAGTTGCGGTCGCACATGGCAGCATTGCGCAGCGACGATCAGCCAGAACAAAGCCTGTGATCGCAGGGTCTGGCCCTGGACAATTTCGTCAAGGTTTTGTGTTGAACATCAAACGTGCGAGCCACAGGCGTTCTATTCGCGCAATCTATACGCTGAATGACGTATAAGCCGAGCCTTGCGCAGTGGGTCCGGATCGATGTCCGGATCTGAAAATCGCAAATCCGGAAACTGATGATTGCCGCCGGGTGGCCGGACCCCAGCGTTGCCAGCCTGTTTCGATAGTCGGCTGAAGTCGACTTTTGCCGCCCACCGCGCCGGCGGTGTGGTGGGTGGCATTTTCGAAACAGACTCTCAGACAAATCGAGCCAGTGCGATGACCGCGACCCACGAAAATGCCGCGCCCGCGATCAGCACAACCGCGCGCACATGCAGGCTCCAGGTGGCGATTTCGGGCTCCGGCAGGCCGAACGGGTAATACGCCGGCCCAAGGTCGACCACCCCGGCTCGCAACGCGACAACTTGCGGCGATTGCGCACCGGTCGGGTCTGCGCGCAACTGGGCGGGCGGCTGATGACGATTCGGTTTTGCAGACATAAGGGCCTGACCCTCCACATGAGCGCGTGCGGCATCGTCCCAAGATTCGCTGAAGGAAACGTTAAGACGTTGGGCAATGCCGCCGGTGCCCGGCCGCCTTTTTCGGTTCGGCCTGCAGCGTTTGCGGATAATTCTTCTGTGCGGGTGAAGACCGGGGCGATATGACCGTACCGTTCGGGCTGCGGCAGCGTGTACGCCATCCGGATTGACGGCAATTGCGCTCCGACAAACAATCGTGCTTCGACAAACAGGGCTGCCCGATGCAGAATGAAACCGGCGCTCCGCCGCCATCGGCAAATACAAGCGCTGCCCGGCAGGCGGTTGCGGCGATTCTGTTGCTTGTCGTGTGGTGCACGGTTCGCGCGTCGAGCTTGCCCGGCTCGTTGTGGTCGGATGAAATCGCATCGTACTGGTTCGCGAAGCAGCCCTTGTCGCTGCTGTGGTCCAACTGGATGGTCCGTGAGACAAACCCGCCGCTCTATTACACAATCCTGAAGGGCTGGATGTCGGCATTTGGCGAGAGCGATCTCGCTCTGCGTGGGCCCTCATTGCTGTGCGGATTGTTCACCGCCATGCTCGCCGGGCAGGTTGCGCGCGAACGCGCAGGAATGGCCGCCGGCTGGTTTGCCATAGTGCTGGTGTCGCTGTCATCGGCGCAGATCTACTACAGCCTCGATGTCCGCGCCTATGCCCTGGCCGAACTCGCCGCACTTGCCGCTTTGTGGAGTGCCGATCGTTTCGTACGCTCGCGCGCGGACGACTTTGGCTGGCGCGCGCTTGCACTCTACATCCTTGCGTGCAGCATCGCGCTCTATTCGCATACCATGCTTGCGGTGTTCTGGGTGATCACCGGCAGCTGGACGGGTCTGTGGCTGCTGTTGCAGCGCGCCTCCTGGCGTCGCCGGATCGCGCCGTGGGTGGCTGCCAATGCGGCGGTCGCCTTGCTGTGGTCGTGGTGGATCCGGATCACGCTCTGGCAAATCGGCCACCCTGCCGGTATTGCCTGGATTACCCGCCCGACATTGCCCGTTGCGTTGCGTGATGTGATGGAAATCTATGGTCCCGGACCGCGCTTTGGAGCAGGCGGCCTGTTCTATTTCGCGTGGGCCGGATTTGGGCTGGTCGCGCTGCTGGTGCTGCTCCAGGCGATCAGGCGGCTCAGGGCAGACTTTGCGCTTGTCTATCCGGTGGCAGCACTGAGCGCGCCCGTGCTGCTTTACTTGGTCAGTTTCAAGACCCCTGTGTTGATCCCGCGCGCGTTTCTGTGGGGGGCGGCGCCACTGCAGGTGTCGCTGGCAATTGGTCTGGCGTCCTTGCCGCTGGGTCTTGTTCGCCGCTTGTGCGGGATGGTACTTCCGGCAAGCTATCTCGCCGGGACGCTGGCCCTGATCAACCACCCGACCGAAGAGCCCTATCGGCAAATTGCCGCAGAAATCCGGCAGCGCGATCCGCACGCTGCGGTGGTGACGAATCAGGGTATCGCGGCGCTTGCGCTTGCCCGCTATTGCCCGCGCCCGGCGTGCAGCTTGCATGTCTATCTCATCCGCCGACCGGAGCAGCTTCCGGTGGCGCCGGCAGCGACATACCTTGATCTGGCCGAGGCACCACAATTGCTGCGCGAGAATCCCGTGCTGTTTTCGCTTGTCCGGCTTGAAGCTTACGATCCCGGGACCGAACTTGCGCGGACAGCGCGTCCGATCGTGCTGGCGGGCAACCGGCAGACAGGCGATGCGCTGGTGCTTTCGCGATGGGAACGCGCGCCCGAACGTTGACTCAATCGCGGTCAGAGGTGCCCGAAAAATTACCGAATCGAGCCGGGCAAGATCGACAGCTATCGATGCGGTCACATAACACGTTTGAATTTTTACAAATTTTGATTGGGGCCGCCGTTAATTCCGGTTGATCGGAAATTAACCAGGGGATCGCGCCATTTACGCGAATCTGCGCCGCACGGACCGCGCAGGATGGGAAGACAGCTTGCTTCGGGCTTAAGCTAACAACAGCACTGTTCCTACACGCGCACTCGCCATAATCACCGCAACCAAGGGATGGAGTGTTTATGAGCGCGGTATTAAATTATTTCGGGGCAGTTGTGCCGACTTCTCCTACGCCCAAGAACCTGCTTGTGGCATCCAGTACCGGATCAAGTGTTATTAATGGCCATGCTGGATCAAACTATGTCGAATTGACCACTGCGGCGCAGACTTTCATCGGTCAAGGTGGCGGCGACACAATTATTGGTGTCGTCAGTGGCGATACGATCACCGAGCCGGTGAGCACCGCTGTGAACACAATATCGGTTAACAGCAACTATATCATGCCTGCCAATGTGCAGGACATGATTGTCACAAGTGCTTCGAGCGGCGTAATCGGCAACAATCTGAACGACTGCATTGTCAGCAAAGTCGCCAACATCACGATCCAGTCGGGCACCGGCAATGACGTGCTGACCGGTGTGGCTGGCGACAATTACAAGTTCGTCGCCAATTCCGGCGATGACGTGATTACCAACTTTCACCCTGGCGCAAGCACAACCACCGGTGTCCACACGGATACGGTGGAACTTGCCGGCTATTCGCAGTTCCAGACCTTTGCCCAGGTCGAAGCCGCGATGACCCAGGTCGGATCGGATGTGGTGCTCAAGCTCGGCTCCACCGGCGCGATCAAGTTTTCCAACACCACGCTGTCGAGCTTCACTGCGGCCAATTTCCTGCTCGACAACGCGCCCACCAATCTCGCCTTGTCTTTCAACGGGCAGTTCAACTCCTCGTTCAACGCGGGCCCGACCAGCGCCGGCGACATCTGGAGCACCGATTACGGCTGGGGCGGGAACGACACCGGCACGCTGGCGCGGACCATTTCGGCTCAGGGCGAAAAGGAACTCTACGTCGATCCGACGCTCGTTTCGGCGACCACCGGCAAAGCGCTGGGGCTCAATCCGTTCTCGGTCAGCAACGGCGTGTTGACGATCCACGCGGCGCCGGCTCCGGCCGCCGACGTCGCCGGCCTGTCGGGATACCAATACACATCTGGCATGATTTCGACCAGAGACAGCTTCACGCAGACTTACGGCTATTTTCAGGCAACCATGGATGTCCAGGCCGGTGGCGGAGCATGGCCGGCATTCTGGCTCTATTCGGCTAACGGCAACAAAGCCGAGATCGACGTGATGGAAGCAACCACGGCCGACACGATCACCACGACCTCGCATTCCTATGCCACCGGCAGCAATGTCTCGGAACAGAGCAGCGTTTACATGCCCAACCTGTCATCGGGCTTCCACACGTTCGGCGTGCTGTGGACCGCCAGCACGATTACCTGGTACGTCGACGGCGCCGCCGTGCGCAGCGAAGCAACGCCCGCGGATATGAACGGGCCGATGTACATGGTCGCCGATCTTGCGCTGAGCAGTTCGACGCCTTCCACCTTTACCGGGGCTTCGCTGCAGATTTCCAGCATCCAGGCTTACAGTCTGGCCAATGTCCCCTCCAGCGTAACGAGCCTGAGCGGCGGCAACCAGACACTGACCGATGCCGCAGGAGCGACCACGCTCTACGGCAACGGCGTCAACGACACGTTTCATGTCAGCAATGCCCAGACGCAGGTTATCCAGCAAGCCAATGGCGGCAACAGCACGATTTACGCATCGGTCAACTATGTGCTGCCCGCGAACGTCCAGAATCTGGTGCTCACCGGCAATGCGACGATGGGGACCGGCAACAGCATGAACGACACGATCACCGGCGACGCGTTGAATGACACGCTGGTCGGCGGCGCCACCGGCAACGACACGCTGATCGGCGGCACTGCAAACACCGTGTTCAAGCCGGGTGCCGGCAATGACAAGCTCGAGGGCGGCAGCGGGACCAACAGCTACGTGTTCACGGTCAACCCCGGGGCGGACATCATTACCAACTTCAACCCGGCAAAAGACAGCATCAATCTGACCGCGCTGAAAGGCGAGAGTTTCACGCTGCATCAAAACAGTCTGGGCGCGGAAATCGTCTTCAGTTCGACAAGCTATATCGCGTTCAATGGCCTGACGGTTGCAGAGCTGGTCAGCGATCACATCATTCATGCCAGCACGCTGACACCACACGGGGCCGATTACATCGGCGTGTTGTAACCGCTCGCAAATTTGCGTATTCGGCGGGTGTTATGGCGGTCGGAATTGGCGTCATCGCGATTCCGGCCGCACAAGCTGTGTTGGTCACATTGGCCGACCCTAGAAATCACTCCACAACAACTGTCGCCGCCCAGAGGGTGATCATCAATATTGTATGGCCGACGAGGTAGGCGACGATCACACCGGTGGAATGGCCAATTCGCGCCCCAAGTACCAGAATTAGACCGAACAAGACCGCCGTCATCCCGTAAATGGTCGCACGAAGGCGCTGAAATCCGGCCCCTGTCAGCGCGTCGGCAGCAAGGTATTGCATGGCAATCAACGGCAGCGAAAACGACAGAAGCAGCGCGGTGGTGCGTGATCCGGCGAAATCCTTGCCCAGCACAAAGGGGGCAAACGACCCGGCCAGGGCAACTGCTCCGCCCGCAAGCATGCCGACCGCCAGCATCGCCGGAACATTGCTCACCGCAAAACGCCGCGACGCAGCGATCCCTTTGGCGCCTTGCGCAAAAAACTCGGGGTAGAGAATGCGCGTCATGACCTGGATCGGAAACAGGCCGATCTGCAACAGGCGTGCGCCTGCGCTGTAGAGGCCCAAAGCTTCTGCACTGGCAAAACGCGCAAGTATGACCCGATCAAGGTTTGACTGGGTCGCGCGCGAGAACTGGTTGACCGCAAAGGCCGCCCCGCCCCCAATCTCGCCGGTGAGGAGCGTCGGCTTTGGCCAGCCGTAAAGGACCATCGCAACCGCCAGCGCCATCGCCGACATCAGTAGCGACTGCACCAGCACGATCTCGATCCATCCGGGCAGAGCGTGACGGCCCATGATCGAGAAATAAAGTATGGCGGCTGCCAGTCGCACGCTGGGCGTGGCGAACCGGATAAGGCTGGCACGAAATACCTCGCGATGCGCAACCATCGTCAGTTCGATCGAAGTAGAAATCCGGGCGACCATCGTCTCGCCGCAAAGCGCCATCAGCAAGTGCCAGCCGTCGAGCCCGATGCCGAGTTGGTCTTTCACCAGATAGTCGGAGAACGCGATGACCGGTACGGTCGTCAACCCTATCAGGACCAGCATATTGCCGAAATAACGCGAAAACCTGCCGCGATCGCGCGCAGTCGCGCGCACCAGCAGATCTGCCCCGCCCAGACCGATCGCCTCGACACTAATCGCACAAACGCCAAGGATCGCCGAATACGTGCCGAACCCGGCGACCCCGAGCCCTTTGGCAGTAATCGCAAATGTGACGAACTGGATGCCGAGCCCTGCGCTCGTCGGACCCAGCGAAAAGGCAAACTGCCGCAGCCTGACCGACGACATCGCGGCCTGCCAGCCGCGCGCCGATACCCCTCGCAACCGGCTGAGCCGGTTGCCGGCTGCCGACGTATCGTTTTGCATCAACGACAAGCCTTTTCGTTGGCAGGCGCATCGTCGCGGGCGTATTCCATAAACAGGGCGCCGCGGTGCGCGTTCCAACGCCCGCGCACTTTGTCGAACTCCAACAACCAACCCACGCCGCGCGCTTCGGGTTCGCGACCGAGCAAAGGATAGATCGCCAGCCGAAGAGTCAGCCCGATGGTCTTGGCCATCGCTTTCGCTTTGCCTTGGTCACGCGCTTCCCAGGTCGCAGCGTGATTGCCGACGCGGAAACGCCGTGTCCGCATCCAGCCGAGCGAGGCGCGATCCGGGGGCACGTCTTCGAACACGAGGGCATGATCTGCCCAGGCCATCGGATGCCCGCGAAAGAACAGGCCGCGGAAGAACACCGTGTCGCCACCGCCGCTCAAGCCAAACTTGGGGTCGAACAGCGGTCGCGGTACATCGGCGATCGCGGCCATGTCGATCAAAAAATTGCAGGTGCAGAACACGAACGGTTTGCCATGCAACTGCTGCGGTTGCACCGACCACCATCGCGCTATCCGTTGCAAGTCCTCGCGTCCTTCGGGGAATTCGGGCATGACCGGGCCGCCGACCACATGCGCGCCGGTCTGTTCGCGGCACGCATCGAGTGCCACCAACCACTGTGCATCGGGGCATTCGTCGTCGTCGATCATGGCCATGAAACGCACGCCCAGCGCATCTGCCTGCGCAAACACGGCGTTGCGCGCTGCGGCAATGCCCGGCGTCGATTCGATCAGGAAATGCAGCGGCAATCCCGCC
The DNA here is from genome assembly GCA_903893935.1 of uncultured Sphingomonadales bacterium. Classification (GTDB taxonomy): domain Bacteria; phylum Pseudomonadota; class Alphaproteobacteria; order Sphingomonadales; family Sphingomonadaceae; genus Novosphingobium. The sequence continues at coordinate 4,456 of CAITOD010000352.1, read as the reverse complement.
GCATTTGCATGATCGACGGCCAGCGCCGCAATCGCCTGATCTGTCCCGTCGTTGTCGACCACGATCAGTTCGACCGGCCGGCCAAGCTGCTGCGCGGCCCTGCCGATTCCGTCGATCACCCGCGCCAGGCCGGAGGGGCGTCGATAGGTCGCCAGACCCACCGCCCATCGGTCAGTCTTCGATTGCGGCATTGGCATGTTCCCTCGACGGATTGCGCTGCGTTGCAGCATTGAACCCGTAGACTTTCAGATGCTGCTCGACAATCGTGTTGATATCAAAAGCGGCAAGGTCCGGACTCCCGGCGGGAAGCGGCATGGCCAAGGCGTGACGCAAGGCCTCGGCATTGAGCGGCTTGCGCAGCCGGAGCCAATCGTCGCCGACCGTTTCGGCCAATTCGGGCAAAGATCCGACCGGTTCGGCAATCACCGGCCGGTCGAGCGACAGCGCGGCCATCACCGATCCGGAATTGAGCATCACGCGCTGCATCGCCAGCACAGCATCGCACGCAGCATAGGCGTCGGCAAACGCCTGCTGGTCGAGGTGGCCTACCTTGAAAATCACGCGCGGGTTGCCCGCTGCACGCGCGGCCAGACGGCGCGCGAGGTCGGGGTCAAAGCAATCGCCCAGGATCAGCAGCCATGTATCAGGCGCTTCCAGGTCTTCAAAGAGGTCGAGCCCGCGTTCGATTTCCTTGTAAGGGCGCATCAGCCCGATCATCCCGCATACCCGCGCGGTCGCCGGAATGCCCAAGCGCACACGCGCGCCATCCCTGTCGCCCGCCGGATATTCGCCTCGATAGCTCTGGTGTGGAATGACCGTAATGGGCGCGACCAGCGTCGGGTGAGCCTCGCGAATGATTGGAATTGCGGCGTTTGACAAGCTGATGACCGCATCAACCTGCCCGACGATTCGATCGATCCACTGTTGCACCAGCCGTGCGCGGCGATCGCCGCCCATTTCGTGCGGACGCGCGTTGTGCGCCGTCCACACGGTCAGACCACCCGCCTTGCGAACCCGCTGCATATGCGCTTCGAGGCGAAGATAAGTCACGTGTGTGGCAAGCAGGCTGCGGCGGGTAATCCGGCCGTGCGAGAGGATTTCCAGCCAGTTAAGGTGCAGCACGCGGGGCGTCGGGTTGCCCAAACGCCATTGCGACCAGTCTGTAACCGGCACGCCACGTACTTCCAGCCCACGCCGTATCATGCCGACGTAGGGATTGGTCGTCGTGGTCGGATAGAGAGCAATCGCGCCCGACGATCTTGGAAACAGATGGCTCATCGCAATTTGCACACTCGCTTGTGATCCGGCCGGCCGCAGAGGCCGCGGTCTGAGCCGCGGATAAACGGGGGCCGGTCAGTAAGCCCCCGCATCAACGGCGGGCCCCGCTTGCGCGACCGGTCCGGTTGTCTCGTTGGAAGACCGCAAGGCGATTGTATAGAAAAGAAATGACAGGAGCGTGTTGATGCTCAACCCGAGAGTTTCGCGCGTTTCATCAATGCCGCTGATCAGCAAGACAAAGGCCAACGCGCCCGCGAACAGCGCTTCGCGCGTCGCCAGGCGATACGGCATGAGCAGCGCAAGATAGAGCAGTGGCAGGAAAAATGCGAGAACGCCGGCAATGCCCACTTCACCAAGCACGGCGATGAACATGTTGTGTGGCGTGACGATGTAGCCGAACGATTCAAACCGGGCGGACAAGTCAACCACCACCGGCGACCCCCCTATCGTGAAGGCGCCAGGGCCAAAACCCAGAATCGGGCTTTCCAGCGCTCGGGCAAACCATGCGGGCCAGAATTGCGTCCGCCCTGACAGCGTGAGATCTTTGCCGATCAGCGACAACGCCAGGGACCCGGCAGCCGCAGCCACCGCTCCGGATATCAGCAAGGTGACAAGGGTCAGCATGCTTTTGATGACGTCCGGCAGTCGCAGACGGTTCATCAGGCGCGTCAGCACGACGTAATAGCACGCGGCAACCAGAGCGATGTCTGCGCCGACCGAACGCGCCTTGTACAGCGCGACAATCGTTGCGACGAGCACGATGGCTCGCACCAACGGGGAACGCGCGGCACAATCACGGCGAACAGACTGCAATAGACAAGGATTTCGCCAAATGCGGATTTGCCCGCGAACAGCCCCGACCACGCACCGTTCAGCTTGCCATGTTCGTCGAGCTGGGTGCCGAGATCGGGAAAAAGATAGGCGGTGCCGATCGAGGCCACGACCATCAGGAAGTAGAACGCCAGCAATGTCCGCCCGGCGGTGACAAAGCTCAGCCTTTGGCCGATCACCGCCGCTGCCAGCATGCCGAATGACCAGAAGAACATCAGCCGCAGCGAAATGAGCAAGGCGAAGCCGGAAAAGGAGGCAACGATGCCGATCGCCCAGAGCGGAAGCAGCATGGCAATGCTGCGCAACGACGACAACCCGTTTGACACCAGCACCGGAATGGCACCGACGAGAATCGCGGGCCACAGCAGATAGCGAAACACAATGACTGCAATGGGTGGTTGCACGCTGGCGAGGCCGACAATGCCCAGCCCGGTAAAATTGATGACAACGCAAAGGAGCAAAAAGATGTAGCCGAGCGAAAATCGGCCATCAGGTTGCGCGCGCATACCCGGCACAGCGCGCGCAGGCGCCCGATATGCGCGTTGCAGCGGCGCGTCGGCTACCGGGATCAAAGTCGGCATCGCATTTGCCCCTTCAAACATTTCGCAAAAGCGATGGCATCCGCCGTCTGCGGATCACCCCATGCCGCAACGAGGACCCGCGGGTGCGCCAAGTCCAGACCCGGCGTCATGTGCACGCAAGCCTGCTCAGGTTTACTGCCGGCCGGGATTGCGCTTGCATCGACAGATCGTGATTGTTCGCGTCCATACTGGAGGCCTTCAGCTTCGAGTCATCACCCTCTCGCGTCATTTGCGCATGGCGTGTCCGCGGCCCGGATGTCTCTTTCGGCCTCACGATCTAATCAACCGGTCACCCGATGGCAATGCGGTTTCACGGGGTACGGACGCACCATCGGGCCGCCATGGCGGTGACTTTGTGAATTGCGGCGCATTCGCGGAAAATCCCGTGATCGCCCGTGCGTGTCGCCGGTTACCTGGCTGTCGCGATGTCTGGCGTGCGCTTCGTCAGGCTCGACCGGGCGGAGCATAGCGTCCCGAATCGGGATTCGGTTCACCGCCGCAGTTGTGCGACATGATGGCACGCGACCTGCCGAGCGGATAATTGGCAAAGGCAATGAAGCTGGCATGGCGTGGAGACTGGTTGCACGATGGCACCTGATAGTGCCGGACTATGGCTATCTTTCAAGGCTGTATCAGATGCGGGCGCAGTATCGCGACGGCGATTGGTGGCACTGTGGCTGATATTCCTGCTGGACCGGCTTGGAGACAATGCAATAAGACGACTGTCACAAACTTGGCCTAGGGGAGTGGGTCGTCGCGCGGTAAGGAAGGACGCCACGTCGCCCGGGGGCAGTCGAAAGTCTGGCCCGGGGCTGAAATGTAACAGGTATCGTGCGGCCCGGCCCGCGACAGGAGTTGATCAGGCAGTGAAACCCAAGCGCCTTTTGCGAACGACCCTGGCGGTTGCGGCATGCCTTGCCGCGGCCCCGGTCCGTGCGGAACCGGTGCTCGATGGTTCGCTGTCGGTGCAGGGCATGGAGGATGGCAACCTGTTCCGCTTGCCTTCGGGCACACCGGCGCAAGCCGGCACGTGTCGGGCGGATACGATCGGCGCTGGCGTTGCGAAAATCGGCTACAGCCTGTCGCAAGCGCCGGTCAGCCAGCAGGTAACGGCCGACTACAGCAACTGGGAAGGTCGCCTTTCCGCATCAATTTTTCAACAATTCTATGCCTGTAACAAGCAGCTCAACAACACCGGCTTCGACGGCAATTTCAACGTGCAGAGCCCGCTGCTGGGGCCCTTTACGATTTCGCTTTCGGGGCAAACGCAGCGCGAGCTGACATCGTTCAATTATCTCAGCAGTTCGGTCAAGAATATTCAGACGGTCTTTCTGACCGACGATCAGATCACGGTCGATCCCACACCCGATATCCGGTTGATCGTCAATCCGACGTATCTGTCTAGTGCCAGCAGCTCCCCGGTGCTGCAGCCGCTGGGATTTCGACAATATGGCGTCGGTGGGGGGATTGGTTATTTCAGCCCCACCGGAAATGTGATCCTGGCCGAATATTCGCAGAGTTACAGCAAGGGGGTCAGTCCGCGGCTGGCATTGGTCGATGGCAATGTGACGGACTTGCGCACGCACCTTCGCGACACGATTTATGCGATCAAGGTGATCTATAGCCCTTCGCCGCTGTCGAAGCTGACGGGCCGGCTGGCCTATGACAAGCGTGACGATTATCGTGCCCTGCATGCGAATTATCGAGGCTGGATTGGCGACGCCTCATTCGTGTGGTCGCCAAACGATCGGCTCAGCGCTTCGCTG
>CAITOD010000351.1 GCA_903893935.1 uncultured Sphingomonadales bacterium | reverse complement strand
TCGACGATTACGCCAAGCTGCTGCCCAGTGTCAGCTTCCAGTCGTTCGGTCCCGGCCAGTCGCAGATCTATTTCCGCGGTGTGTCGAGCGGGTCCGATGCCAACGGCAGCCATTCGGGGCCGCAGCCGACCAGCGCGCTCTATCTCGACGAAATCCCGCTGACCACGATCGGCGGCGCGCCCGATCTGCATGTCTATGACATTGAGCGCGTCGAAGCGCTGTCGGGGCCGCAAGGCACGCTGTTCGGGTCGAGCTCGTTGTCGGGCACTTTGCGCCTGATCACCAAGAAGCCCAATCCCGACAAATTCGAAGCCGGTTTCGATGTGACCGGCACGACATTTGGCAAAGGCAGCAATTCGTCGGGCGGGACGATCGAGGGCTTCGTCAATGTGCCGCTCGCCACGGGCATCGCGCTGCGCGCTTCGGCGTTCTATGAACGCGACGGCGGGTATATCAGCAATGTACCGGGCACGCGCACCTATCAGGTCTATGACCAGAACGGCAACCAGACCACGTTCGGGCCGATTTCCAACGCGGCTGATGTAAAGCGCAATTTCAACGACACCGAAACCGCCGGTGGCCGCGCAGCGCTCGGCGTGCAGCTGGGCGACTGGTACCTCGAACCTTCGGTGGTCTATCAGCACCAGAACAGCCACGGCATCTATCTCTACGACCCGACTGTCGGCGATCTGCAGGTGCAGGATTTTACACCCGAATACGGCAGCGACGAATGGGTTCAGGCGGCGCTGACCATCAAGGGCAAGATCGGCACCTGGGCTGTGACTTATGCCGGGGGCTATTTCGCCCGCAAGGCCCTGGTAGTGCAGGACTATTCGGCCTATACCGTGGCCTACGATGCGATCACGCCGCTCTATGCGACATTCTTTGACGGCAATGGCAAAAATCTCGACCCGACCCAGAATTATGCCGGCAAAGACGTCTATTCCAAGCTCAACAACGAGTTGCGCGTGTCGTCGCCATCGGGTCTCGCCTGGCATGTGACGGCCGGACTGTTCGCCGAGCGGCAGACCGACAAGATTACCGCCGATTATACGGTCACCGGGCTGGCCGGCGAAGTGTCCAATCCCAACGAATATCTTGCTGCGGTGCCGACATGCGGCGACGATGCCTATTGCACGCGGGTCTATCGTGTTGACCGCGATTATGCCGGTTTTCTCGATGCTTCGTATGATATTCTGTCAAATCTGACCATCGATGCCGGCGTCCGCTATTTTGAAACCAGGAATTCGCTGTCGGGTTTCTCCGGGCAAGCCGGTGCGGTGCTGGCACCGGGCTCGACGGTTACGCCGGGCAAGAATTGCATCATCGGCACCGGCGGGGTCAGCCCGTGCCTGTTGTTCGGCGGCTCGGCGACTGCGGGCACCACGAAGGAATATGGCGAGACTCACAAGGTCAATCTGAGCTGGAAAGTCACGCCGCAGCACCTGGTGTATTTCACGTATTCGACCGGGTTCCGTCCGGGCGGGATCAACCGGCTTCCCGGTGTGCCGCCCTATCGTTCGGATACGCTCGACAACTTCGAGCTGGGCGCCAAGACGCAATGGTTCGATCGCAAGCTGACCGCGAACGTCGCCATCTTTGACGAAGAATGGCACAATGTGCAGTTCGGTCTTGCGCCGCAGGGCAGCGTCGGGGTTCTGGCCAACTACAACGTGGGTGGCGCGCGGATCAAAGGCATCGAAGGCAATTTCAATCTGCGTCTGGCCCCGATCACGCTTTCGGGATCGGGATCGTATATCGATGCGCACACGACCACCGCCTTTTGCAGTTTCAACAGCGATGGCTCGATGGACTGCGCGCCTCCCGGCACGCGCCTGCCGATCCAGCCGCATTTCAAGGGCAACCTGACTGTGCGGTATGATTTCACCGTTTCAAGCGTGAAGGCCTGGTTGCAAGTGACCGGCAACCACCAGTCCAGTTCGCGGTCCTATCTGCTGAACAACCACGCCACCGAAACGAACAATGATCCGACGACCGAATTGCCGTTCCTGCCCGATACAAACGGGTTTTCGACGGTCGATTTCTCGCTGGGCGCCAAGTATCGCGGCTATACGATCGAAGCGTTTATCCAGAATGCGTTCGACGAGCGTGGCATTCTCAGCATCAACCCGATCTGCGTGCCGTCGATCTGCGGCGCGTATGCGCGGCAATATCCGATCAAGCCGCAGCAATTCGGGCTGAAAGTCAGCGCGCGCTATTGATCGCCGGCGCGCGTTCCAGCGCCCCCAGGCGTCACCCCGGACTTGATCCGGGGTGACGAAGCGCGGGAGCAAAGGCGGGCTTTTGCGGCGAATTCGATCTGCCTGCCGGAAAATTAATTTTTCTAATGATTTTCATTTCTCGACATGATTGAGAAATTTCGCTGAACCCTATGATAAAAAAGCGATTTCATTGACCGTTTGAATCCTCCTTTTAAGGATGACGCGGCTTGAAGGCAGGCCAGAATCTGGCACGATGACGCACCGCACGCATGACGCCAGGATCGCGATGGAGCCCATCAATGCCGCCAGTTGAGCCGCGTTACGATTATATTGTCGTCGGCGCGGGCAGCGCCGGGTGCGTGCTGGCCAACCGGCTGACCGAAGACGGGCGCCATTCGGTGTTGCTGCTCGAATTCGGCGGCTCGGACCGGTCGATCTTTATCCAGATGCCCGCAGCGCTCGCTTACCCGATGAACACCAAGCGCTGGAACTGGCATTACGAAAGCGAGCCCGAGCCGCATCTCAACAACCGGCGGCTGCATTGCCCGCGCGGCAAAGGGCTGGGCGGCTCTTCGTCGATCAACGGCCTGGTCTATGTGCGCGGCAACCCGCTCGATTTCGAACACTGGGAAGATCTGGGCGCGCGCGGTTGGGGCTATGCGCAAGTGCTGCCCTATTTCAAACGCTCGGAAACGCGCAAAG
>CAITOD010000350.1 GCA_903893935.1 uncultured Sphingomonadales bacterium | reverse complement strand
GTCTCGACAACACGATGATGGCAGAATCCTAAGGATTTGTCTGCCGTGCAACCAGCTCCATGCGCAAAATCCCGGACAGCTATGGGGTCAAGCCCGGGGTGACGGTGATGTGGGGAGATGCGCTCAGTCGGGCTTTGCCGCAGATTTGCGCTCATAAGTCAGCGCGTCGAGGATCTTGGCGGCGGCCATGAACACCGCGACCATGGCCGCGCAAAACAGCATGCGACCGCCGAACCCGGGGTACAGATCGAGATAGTGCTTGCCGCGTTCGGCCCCGCCCAGCGCCAGCGCATAGATGATTGCAAACGCTTCGATGCGGTTCTTGATCACAAACAGCCGACCGATCTTGCGTATCATCTTGGTTGTCCGGTTAAACACTGACGCTCATCCTAGCTTCTCAACATAGCTTTCAGCAAACATCGTGCCAGTGGCGGATACGGCCGGTCCGATCCCGATTCCGGACGGCCGCTGTAAGTATGCCCGACGTAACGCGATTAACCGAGTTCGCCCAGACTTGCGGCATCGAGCAAAGCGGCGCGCGCCGCACGCACGCTGTGCGCCAGGCTTTCGCGGCCCAGATCGGCCGGATCGATCTGTTCGGGCCACAGGTGCTTGACCACCCCTGCCAGCAGATCAATCCGCGCGGCATCGAGCAGGAAACGCGGATCGACCGTGGCCGGATCGGCCACCACGCGCAGCCGCAGACAAGCAGGGCCCCCGCCATTGGCCATCGACTGGCGCACGTCGACCGGCAGCACGCGCCGGATCGGCCCGTTCGACGCCAGCATTGCATCGAGCCAGCCGCGCACCGCGGGCATGTCCCACGCCTCGGTCGGGATCACCAGGCCCATCTCGCCATCGGGCAGGCTCAGCAATTGCGCGTTGAACAGATAAGACCGGATCGCATCGGCGAGGCTGACCGCAGCGGCCGGAACCTCCACGATTTCCGCCTCGGGCAGCGCCGCACGGATCGCGGCATACGTACCTGCGGGATCGGCAAAAGCGGATTCGTGGGTGAACAGCACGCGCTCGTTGGCCACTGCCACGACATCGTTGTGGAACGCACCGGCTTCGATCGCTTCGGCCGATTGTTCGATAAACAGCGTGCGCGAAGGGTCGAGCCCGTGCAGGCGCGCCACCGCGCGGCTCGCCTGTTCGTGCTGGCGCGCGGGAAAGCGCCCGCCCGGGCGGCCATAGACAAACAGTTCGATGCCGGGGGCGGCGTGGCTGGCGGCCATCCGCATATGGTTGGCCGCACCTTCGTCGCCAAAACAGGCCGGCACCGCATCGTGCACTGCAAAATGCGCAGTATCGGCAAAGGCCAGCCGCAACTGGCGCACGGTCTCGGGCCATTCCTGCGCGCGGTGCGGCATTGTCACCAGATTGGCCGCAGTCAGATGACAGCGCCGGTCGGCGGTATCGGGCGCGGGCGACACCGTTGCGGCATTGGCAGTCCACATCGAACTGGCCGACCAGGCCGCCGCACGCAGCCGCGTTTCAGCCGCGTCGGCAGGCTCACCCAGCCCCAGTGCGGCCAGAAACGCATGGTTCGGGCGCGGCAGCGGCGCCAGCCAGCCTTGCGCCAACCCCAGCGCCAGGTTGTGCCGCATCTTGTCGAGCCCCTGAAGCGCTGCCGCACGCGGATACGACGGATCGCCACCGTGGCTCGCCGAAGCCAGATTGCCGAGGCTCAGCCCGGCATAGTTGTGGCTCGGGCCGACCAGCCCGTCGAAATTGATTTCCACCAGTCTCATCGGTCCGGATTCCTTTATCGCGCCACGTACCACACGGTGTCGCCCGTGCCGACATCGAGCGCGCGCGCCGCCAGCGGATCGAGCACTACCCCGTCGGCGCCATCGGCAGCGACTTCGCCATAGACACAGCGGAAATTGGCCAGCCGCCCGGTGGCGATCAGCGCGCGGGCATGCGCGCCATCGCCTTCGGGCGCGCGCACATGCGTGATCGTGGCCGCTTTCGAGGCCGCGATCGACGTCACGCGGTCGGTGCGCGCGGTCATCGTCGGGCCGCCGTCAAAGATATCGACATAGCCTTCGGCGTGAAACCCCTCGCCTTCGAGCATGCGCATCGCCGCGCGGCCGGTGGGGTGGGGCAGGCCGATCACCTGTCGCGCGGTTTCGGGCAGCATCGCCACATAGACCGGGTGCTTGGGCATCAGATCGGCGATGAACTGGTGGCCGTTGATCGCGTTGAAATAGTCGGCTTCCTGAAAGCTCATTCCGAAAAACCGTCCGGCCACGCCATCCCAGAACGGCGAGCCGCCGCGTTCGTCGATGATCCCGCGCAATTCGGCGAGGATACGGTCGGCAAACCGCTGCCGGTGCATCGCGATGAACAGATAGCGGCTGCGCGCAAGCAGCATGCCGAGGCCTCCGGCGCGTTCGCCGGGGTGGAGGAACAGCCCGCCGACTTCGCTCGACCCTTCGAGATCGGTGACCAGATTGAGCATTTCGGCGCGGAATGTCCGGCCCAATTCCTTCGAGTGCTGGGTCAGCGTGGCGATGCGATAGGAATAGAACGGGCTGTGCTGCCCCACGCACGTAAACACTTGCGCGGTGCCGCGCACTTCGCCGGTCGCGGCGTTTTCGAGCACCAGCACGAACAGTTCGTCGGGCACCACGCGCACGCCGGTTTCGTCGGTGTGGCTTTCGACCGTGTTGCCAAACGCGGCCGCGGCGCGTTCGAGCTTGGCGCCAAGCGCCTTGCGGTCGGGCGGCAGATTGGTGAAGCCCCCACCGGTGAGCTTGGCCATGTCGTACAAGTGCTGCAGATCGGCAGGCCTTGCCGCGCGGATGCGAAATGTCATGACAGGTCCCCGGAAAGCCGATGCAGCACCAGCGCTGCAAGCCGCGCGCGTTCGCCGAGCGACGGCACGATCAGAAATTCGTCGCCCGAATGGATCGCGCCGCCGCGCACGCCCATCGTGTCGACCACCGGCACGCCGCAGGCGGCGATATTGTTGCCATCGCACACCCCGCCGGTCGCCTGCCAGCCGATTGTCTGGCCAAGTGCTGCGCCGCAATCGCGCACCAGGTGAAACAGCGCCTCGGCCGCTTCGCTCAACGGCTTGGGCGGGCGCGAAATCGCGCCGTGAAGATGCGCGTGGACATCGTGCGCGGCAGCAATCCGCGCGATCACATCGGGCAGGGCTGCGGCAAAGCGCGCGGCCGCGGCTTCCTCGCGCGGGCGCACATTGAAGCGCACGATGGCCAGATCGGGCACGACATTGTTGGCCGATCCGCCTTCGATTTTCGCCGGGTTCACGCTCACTTCGGGTCCGGCCAGTTCGGTCAGCGCCAGCACGAGGTGTGCGGCCGCCACGATCGCATTGCGCCCGTCTTGCGGGTTGCGCCCGGCATGCGCCGATCGCCCGTGGATCACCACGCTGTAATTGCCGCTGCCCGGCCGCGCGCCCGCCAAAGTTCCGTCGGGGAGCGCCGAAGGCTCGAACGTCAGCGCCGCCGCTTTGCCCGCCGCGAGCCCCGCGATCAGCGGGGCGGAGGACAGGCTGCCGGTTTCCTCGTCGGCATTGATCAGCACGTCATAACCGATGCCCGCTGCTGCCGGGCTTGCTTCGAACGCGGTCAACGCCGCCAGAATGACGGCAATGCCGCCTTTCATGTCGGCCACTCCCGGCCCGTTGAGCGTGTCGCCATCGAGCCAGCGCGTGGCCTGAAACGGGTGATCGGGGGGAAACACCGTATCCATATGCCCGGTCAGCAGAAACCGCCTGTTCGCCTGCGGGCGCACGCGCAGCACCAGATGCCGCCCATGCGCGATCGCCACGCTGCGCCCGTCGCCGGTTACCGCCTCGACGGGTGCGGCCTCTTCCAGCGTGACTTCGCCAGGCAGTGCCGCAAAACAATCCGCCAGCACGCCTGCCTGCCGCGCCAGCCCTGCGAGATTGCGCGTCCCGGTGTTGATCGCGCTCCACGCCAGCACTTGCTCCAGCATCGGCGCCGGATCGATCCGCGCGATCAGATCGCGCTCCGCAAGGCTCAATTCGCTCATGGCGCGAGGCTTAGCCGATGCGCCTGCCAAGGTGAACCCTCGGCAGCAAGACCACGGTGCCCCCCGGGGTGACGAAAATCGGCGGGCAGGGTTCGTGAACGCGCCGGGCATGTATGACACGATGTGAATTGGCTGGCCTTTTGCAGCCGCTGTCATAGGTTCATGATCGGGTGAGCGCTGCGCGTTTCCGGGCGCCAAACCGTGTGGGGGCTTCATGGACATTCTGTTTTCGACATTGGGCACGATCCTGGTCTTTTTCGGCCTGGTTGCCGTCTTCGGCAGTTTCTACACCGTCAAAACCGCCGAAGCCGCGATCATCACCCGGTTCGGCCAATACGTTCGCAGCGCGCCGCCGGGGCTGGGCTGGAAGATACCGTTCATCGACCGGCTCGACGGGCGGATCAGCTTGCGCGTCAACCAGATCGCGCTGACCATGGAAACCAAGACGCACGACAACGTGTTCGTCACCATCCCGATTTCGGTGCAGACGCGGGTGAAGACCGAGAAGATTTTCGAGGCCTATTACAGCCTGTCGGACCCGGTCGCGCAGATCCAGTCCTATGTCGAACAAGTCGTGCTCGGCCACGTGCCGGGCATGACGCTCGACGAAGTGTTCGCCAGCCAGTCGAGCATTGCGGCGGC
>CAITOD010000349.1 GCA_903893935.1 uncultured Sphingomonadales bacterium | reverse complement strand
CGCGCCGCGCCAGCGCTTCGGGCGCGGTGCCGATATCGTCGAGCACGGTCTGGCACAGTGCCAGCACGGTGTCTTTCAGCCGCTGCGCAAACACTTCGGCTTGCGCCGCGTCTATCCGTTCGAGCGCCGATTCGATGCGGTCCCGCGCGGCATCGGCCGCTGCCACGGCCGCCTGCGCATCGGCCGCACCGTCAGTATAGCCGCGCGCATAAGCCTCGGCTTCGCGATCGACGGCCGGAACCGGGTCGTCCGCCGCGCGTTCGGCCGGCGGGGCAAACCGCGCATCGCGCGCAAAGCCCATGCTGCCAAGCGCCAGCGCGGCCAGCGCGCGGCGGTGCGTGCCGTCAGACATAGTCGTCGTCGCCAGCGCCGAACACGATCACGCCTTCGGCCGCCAGCCGCCGCGCGGCGGTCACGATCGATTTTTGCGCCTCGATCACTTCGGCCATTTTCATGCGTCCGCGCGCGGCGATCTCGTCGCGCACGCCATCGGCCGCGCGCGCCGACATCGCGCGGAAAAACACTTCGCGGCTGTCTTCGGGCGAGCCTTTGAGCGCGGCAATCAAGGTGTCGCTGTCGACTTCGCGCAGCAGCGTGCCCATCGATTTCTCGTCGAGCACGAACAAGTGCTCGAACTTGAACATTTCGTTCTCGATCGCTTTGGCGAGCGCTTTGTCGGCGCGCGCGATCTCGGGCATGACCCGGCGCTCGACCGTGCGCGCGGCGGCGTTGATGATGTCGGCCGCTTCGCGCGGGCCGCCCATCGTCAGCGCGGCGCGGCCATGACAATCGGTGATCCGCCGCGCCAGCATGTCTTCGAGCATCGTCAGCGCATCGGGCGAAACCGGGCCGAGCGTGGCGACGCGCTGCACCACCTGGCTCTGGATCGCTTCGGGCAATCCGTGCAGCACGCCGGCGGCGACTTGCGGATCGAGCTGGACGAGCAGCACCGCGACCGCCTGCGGATGTTCGTCGCGCACCAGCGGGATCAGCACTTGCGGGGTCAGCCAGCGCGCGAGTTCGAGCGAATTGGTGCGCTGCTCGGGCGCGATCCGCTGCATCAGGCTTTCGGTTTTGACGTCACCGATCGCGCGGGTCAGCATGGCGCGCACCTGACCGACGCGGTCGGGCACGATCAGCCCCATCTTTTCGGTGCGTTCGACAAAGCGGGCAATCGCATCCTCGATCGCAGCCGGGCTGATTTCGCCAAGCGCGCACATCTGTTCGCCGAGCAGCCGCAATTCATCGGGATCGAGCTTGCCGAGCAGTGCGGCGGCCTGATCGTCTTCGAGCAGCATGATCATGACTGCGGCGCGTTCGGCATCGCTGACGGAACCTGGCATGGACGTCATGTCGTTCATCGTGCGGGCTCCGCTTCGCTGGTGGCGAGCATCTGGCGCAAGGCTGCGACCGCCGTATCGGGTTGTTCGCGCACCAGCCGCTGGGCGAGCCCGACTTGCTTGCCCAGCATGTCATGATCGACCGCGGGCACGGGCGTCGGCTCTTCGGGCGCGGGGACCGGCTCGGCCTCGGCGGGTTCGGGCGGGGTGCTCGGCGGAGGGGGCGCCGGATCGCGCTTCAGTGCCTTGATCAGCGGGCGCACGCCGAGCAGCAGCGTCAGCAGCACCGCGAGCAGCGCCACGCCGTTGCGCACCGCCATGGCAAACCACGGCGTTTCCCAGAACTTCGGCGGATCGATCGTGACCGTCTGGAAATTGCGCACGATGACCGCGACCTGGTCGCCGCGGACGGCGTCGGCCCCCACGGTAGCGCTGACCAGTTGCCGGATCTGGTCGATCTCGCCGGGTTTGGCTTTGGCCATCGCCGCAGCGCTCAGCGCGACCGCGACCGACAGGCGGCGGATTTTGCCGGGCCCGGCGTTGGTCACCGCAACTTCGCGGCCGAGTTCGTAAGTCCTGGTCGACGAGGTGTCGGTGTTGGCGGGGCTCGCCGCAGGCGCGGGCGTGGCGGTGGCGGCGGGCGGCCCGGGCGAGGCCTGGGCGGCCGGCGGCGGGGTGTTCGAGAGCACGCCCGGCACCCCGGCAGCGGCATTGGCCGCGCTCGACTGCGAGGCGGACTGCGTTTCGCTGCGCACCGCGCCCTGCTTGTCATAGCTTTCGCGCGCGCTGGTCTGCTGGTCCATGTTGAGATCGACCTGGATCTCGCTCGAAAAATTGCCCGCGCCCAGCATTGGTGTGAGGAGCGTTTCGACCTGGTCGCGCAGCTTGTTTTCCAGCCGCGCTTCCATTTCCAGCCGGTCGGCATCGCCCGGCTGCCCGCTCGACAGCAGGTGCCCTTGCTGGTCGGCGACTTTGACCGCATCGACCGCGAGCCCGGGTACCGATCCCGCAACCAGATTGACAATCGCGGTGACCTGGCTCGCCGACAATTGCCGGCCTTTGGCGAGCTTGACCATGACCGACGCGGTGGTCGGCGCGGAATCGCGCACGAAGGCCGATTTTTCGGGCTCGGCAAGGTGGATGCGCACCGCCTCGACCCCGTCGATCTGCATGATCGTCAATTCCAGCTCGCGTTCGCGCGCGGCCTGCATGCGCTGGCCTTCGACCGTGCGGCTGGCGCCGAGCGGCAGCTTGTCGATCATCTGTTCGCCGGTTTCGGGCGCCGCCAGCGCGCCGTCGGCGGCGGCGACCATGCGTGCCTTGTAAAGATCGTCTTCGCCGACAGTGATCGCGCCGGTGTGGTTGTCGATGGCATAACGGATCGCGGCTTTGTCGAGCGCTGCGGTCACTTGCGCGCGCTCGGCATCGTTGAGTTCGGTATAGAGCACGCGCTGCGCGGCGGGCGCCATTTCCAGCCACAACAGCCCGGCCAGCCCGGCCGCGGCGATCCCGCCGAACCACGGCAGCGCGCGGAGCACCGGGCCCTGGCTGACGAACCGGCCGAGCCGCGCGGGCACGCTGCCTCCGCCCGTATCGGTCAGCGGCGCCAGCAGCGAAGCGCGGGGCTCGTCGCCCGGTGAAGACACGAGATCGGCCATCGTGGATTAGATCCCCAGCTTCATGATGTCCTGGTAGGCGGACAGCAGCTTGTTGCGGACTTGCAGCGTGGCTTCGAACGCCACGCCTGCCTGCTGGCGCGCCAGCATGACTTGCGCGACATCGGTCACTTGCCCGGTTTCATAGGCACTGGTCACCGCTTCGGCTTGCGCCTGCGTCTGGTTGACGCTGTCCAGCGCGGTCTTGAGCGCGCCGGTGAACGATCCGGCGGGCGTGGGGGCACCGGCCACGGCATCGCCGGTGCGGACTTGTTGCAAGACCTGGCTGCGATCGATGATCTGCTGGCGCAGCGCCATGATCTCGCTCAGCCCGGCGCCCGATCCGATCCCCGACACGCTGCTCATCGCCGGCTCCCGGCGACTTTGATGCCGGCTTCGCGAAACGAAGCGAGGCGATAGCGCAAAGTGCGCTCGCTGATGCCGAGATGCCGCGCTGCCGCCACGCGGCTGCCGCCGCAGGCTTCGAGCGTGGCGAGGATCGCGCGCGCTTCGGACATCTGCACGATGTTTGAAAGCCGCGCGCCCGCGCTCTGCCCGGCCACCGCCAGCACCGGATCGGCTGCGGCGGGCTCGCCCGCGGCGCGCACCGCGCGGTCGAACACGATGTGCTGCGGGCCGATTTCGCCGGCAGCCTGCCCCATGGCGCCGCCGCACAGCAGCAGCGCGCGGCGCACGACGTTTTCGAGCTCGCGGACATTGCCCGGCCAGGCGTGGCCCGCCAGCATGGCGAGCGCGGCATCGCCGATCCATGGCACGTCAAACCCTTGCGGCACATGGCGCAGCAGCATCGCAAAGGCGAGTGCCGCGACATCGTCGGGTCGCTCGCACAGCGGGCGCAGTTGCAACGGGAACACGTTGAGCCGGTAATAGAGATCGGCGCGAAACCGTCCTTCCTCGACTTCAATCGGCAGATCGCGGTTGGCGCACGCGATCACGCGCACATCGATCTTGACCGGCTGGGTCGCGCCGATCGGCACGACTTCGCGTTCCTGCAGCGCGCGCAGCAGCTTGGCCTGGAGCGGCAGCGGCATTTCGGCAATTTCGTCGAGCAGCAAAGTGCCCTCGTGGGCGGCGCGGAAAAAGCCTTCGCTGGCCGCATTGGCGCCGGTAAACGCGCCCTTCTGGTGCCCGAACAGCATCGCTTCGAGCATCGTTTCGGGCATCGCCGCGCAGTTGATCGCGACAAACGGCTTGTCCGCGCGTGCCGACCGGTCGTGGATGAACCGGCTCAGCACTTCCTTGCCGGTTCCCGTCGGGCCGTTGATCAGCACCGGAATATCGCTCGCCGCGATCCGTTCGGCGAGCGCGAGCACCGACAGGCTTTCGGGATCGGCGGCAACCGGGCTGCCGGCGGGCGTGGCGCAGGCGATCAGTGCGGCGAGCGCCGCGTGCCCCGCACCATCGGCATAGGCGAGACGAAACCGGTCGCCCGGGCCGCGGCGGATCGCGCCCGAACCATCGCCGGTGCGCGACAGGCGGACAGTGCGCGCCAGCGGCACGGGGATCTGCGTGATCGCTTCGGCATCGAGCAGATAGACGGGCACGCGCAGCCCCGGCGTGTCCATGATCGCGCTTGCACGCTGCACCAGCGGCGTATGCAGCGCCCGGGCGGCATCGGAAATCTGTAGTCCGGTGTTATCGCGCTTCATGAAGATTTGCCCCGTTTTAACCATGTCTCGGGGCACTTTTCGCGCGAAAACGGCAAAGGGTCCGGTAATTTAAGCCCGGTACAGACCCTAAGGGTCAGCCCTGACAGGCGGCAAGCGGTGGCCGTGGCGGGGCTTAATCCCGGCAGCGCTTTGCCGGTCTTTGCCACAAGCCGGACGACACCGATCCGGCCCCGACCCGAACGTCCGTTCCCGGTCGTTTCACCCGGAGACCCGCAATGACCGTAATCAACACCAATATTTCCGCACTTCAGGCGGCCAACGCCTCGAATTCGGCCTCGATGATGAGCGCAAGCGCAATGCAGCAGCTGTCGACCGGCATGCGTATCAACAGCGCCGCCGACGATGCCGCAGGCCTGGCCATCAGCAACACGATGACGTCGCAAATCAACGGCATGCAGCAGTCGGTGCGCAACGCCAACGACGGGATTGCGCTGGCGCAGACCGCCGGCGGGGCGCTGACCGAAGTCACCAACATGCTCCAGCGCGTGCGTGAACTCGCGGTGCAATCGAGCTCGGGCACCTACCAGGCGTCGGATCGCCAGTCGATGCAGTCGGAAGTGTCGAATCTCACCGCCCAGATCGGTTCGATCCTCAACACCACGCAGTTCAACGGCACCAACGTGT
>CAITOD010000348.1 GCA_903893935.1 uncultured Sphingomonadales bacterium | reverse complement strand
GCAGCCGGCGCGCGCCGCTTGGCCGGGCCGGGATATAGATCGGCACGCGAACCGTGGTCACCCCGTTTTCCTGCCCGCGCAGCACCCCGCGCCGATGATGGTCAGGATGCAGTTGCCAGCCCGGATAATAGGCCTTGCCGGCGACCACTACGACCTGGTGACCGGCTGCAGCAAGCGCCTCGGCCATGCCGGCGGTATAAGGCCCGACACCGACCGGCTCGGGCGCGTAATTCAACCCGATGATCAGGACCTTCATGCGCGGCGGGTCAGGCGGCGCGCAGCGCGGACTGGTTGTCGAGAAACCAGCGATAGGTATCGGCAATGCCCGGTTCGAGATCGATCCGCGCGCGCCAGCCCATATTGGCCAGCCGCGACACGTCCATCAGTTTGCGCATCGTGCCGTCGGGCCTGGTCGGATCGGTGGTGATCCGCCCGGCAAAGCCGGTCACCTTGGCGACGATCTGCGCCAGTTCGAGAATCGACACATCGGTGCCAGACCCGACATTGACATGGCTCAGCATGGGCTGTGTCTCGGCACGATAGACCTCGACCGGCAAATCGAACACGAACAGCGAGGCTTCGGCCATGTCGTCGACATGCAGGAATTCGCGGCGCGGCGTGCCCGAACCCCAGATTACCACTTCATCGATCCCGGCGCCGGCCGCTTCGTGAAAGCGACGGATCAGCGCAGGCAGGACATGGCTGTTTTCGGGATGGAAATTGTCGCCCGGTCCATAGAGATTGGTCGGCATCACGCTGCGATAATCGGTGCCATATTGCCGGTTATAGCTTTCGCACAGCTTGATGCCGGCGATTTTGGCCACGGCATAAGGCTCGTTGGTTGCTTCGAGCACCCCGGTCAGCAAGGCGTCTTCGCGCATCGGCTGCGGCACCGCGCGCGGATAGATGCACGACGAGCCCAGTTGCAGCAACCGCTGCACGCCCGCGCGAAACGCCTGATGGATCACGTTGCATTCGATCATCAGGTTTTCGTAAATGAAATCGGCCGGATACGTGTTGTTGGCATGGATCCCGCCGACTTTCGCTGCGGCCAGAATCACCGCATCGGGGCGTTCTGCAGCAAAGAACGCCGCGACCTCGGCCTGGTTGGTCAGGTCGAGTTCGGCGCGCGTGCGGGTGATCACCGCGATATCGCGTGCGCGCAGCTGGCGCGTGATCGCGCCGCCCACCATGCCACGATGCCCGGCGACAAATATCCGCATCGGTTCAGCCTTCCAGCGAAACGGGCACGTCATAGCCGTGCTGTTTGAGCAGGGCATGGCGCTTGGCCACCGCCAGATCGGCGGCGACCATTTCGGCACACATCTCCTGCACGGTGATTTCGGGCACCCAGCCCAGCTTTTCGCGCGCCTTGGTCGGATCGCCCAGCAGCGTTTCCACCTCGGCCGGGCGGAAATAGCGCGGATCGATGCGCACGATCACATCACCCGGCCGCACCGCCGGCGCATCGTGGCCGGTGACCGTATCGACCAAGCCCACTTCCTCGACGCCATGCCCTTCGAAGCGCAGATGTATACCGAGATGGGCTGCCGACCAGGTGATGAAGTCGCGCACCGAATATTGCCTGCCGGTGGCGATCACGAAATCTTCGGGCTCGTCCTGCTGGAGCATCATCCACTGCATGCGGACATAGTCTTTGGCATGCCCCCAGTCGCGCAGCGAATCGATATTGCCCATATAGAGGCACGGTTCGAGGCCTTGCGCGATATTGGCCAGCCCGCGCGTGACTTTGCGCGTCACGAAAGTTTCGCCGCGCCGCGGGCTCTCGTGGTTGAACAGAATGCCGTTGCAGGCATACATTCCGTAAGCCTCGCGATAATTGACCGCGATCCAGTAGGCATAGAGCTTGGCCACGGCATAAGGCGAACGCGGGTGGAACGGGGTGGTTTCACGCTGCGGGATTTCCTGCACCAGACCATAAAGTTCCGATGTCGAGGCCTGGTAGAACCGCGTCGTGCGCTCAAGCCCGAGCAGGCGGATCGCTTCGAGCAGCCGCAGTGTGCCGATCGCATCGACATCGGCGGTGTATTCGGGCGCTTCGAAGCTGACCGCGACATGGCTCTGTGCGCCCAGATTGTAAATCTCGTCGGGGCGGATTTCCTGCACCAGCCGCGTCAGGTTCGAGGTGTCCGACAGATCGCCATAATGCAGCCGCATGCGCGGCTGGTTTTCGTGCGGGTCCTGATAGATATGGTCGATGCGCTGGGTGTTGAACAGCGAGGCGCGGCGCTTGATGCCGTGTACTTCATAGCCCTTTTCCAGCAGGAATTCAGCCAGATACGAACCATCCTGGCCGGTGATGCCGGTGATCAGGGCCACTTTACGCTCGGTCACGCCGCACTCCATCACCCGCACACGGCCAGACCCGCAAATCGCCCAGCCTCGCGTGTTGCATTGCAGCGATGCCATTTCGCAAAGCCGGGATCATGTCAAGCACAGGCAAGCACGCCCCCCGCCACACCACATGCCAACCCCCTTGCCTGTGGCCAAAGACCGGGCCAGATAAGCCGCATGTCCCTGCCTCCCCCGCTCGCCCCCGTGCCCGACGAAGACGCGCTGCGCCACAGCCAGGTGCGGCTGCAATCGATCATCGTGCTCTTGCTGATGACCGGGCTCGCGGTGGCGCTGCCGTTTATCCTCACGCTGGGCGCGGTGGTCGTGCAACCGCCGGTGACGGCGCTGGTGCTGTCGATCGTGCTGTCGCCGCTCGCCGACCGGCTTACCCGCATTGGCGTGCCCAACATGCTCGCGTCGTTCCTCGCGATCATGGTCATGATCGGGGTGATCATCGTCGCCCTTGCGGTGATCCTGCAACCGGCGTTCGAGATGGTCGATCAGGTGCCGACAATGGCGCGCGAGATTGCCCGGCGCTTTGCCCAGTTGCGCGAAAACTTTGCCTGGGTGACCGAATTCAACCGTCAGATCAATCATATCGGTGCGCCGCTGGCGGGTCAGCCGGCGCGCGTGGTGGCGCTGGCCGAACCTTCGGTGATCGAACAACTCGCGCTCGCCACGCCAAGCGTGCTGCTCGAAGCGCTGCTTACGATCCTGATGACCTTTTTCATGATCGAATCGCGCGTGCGCATGCGCCGCCGTCTGCTCGACGAACGCGCCAACCAGTCCTCGTCGGTGCGGATTGCGCGCGTCATGCGCGATGTGCAGGACCGTGTGGCACACTACATCCTGACAGTGGCGCAAATCAACGGCGGGGTCGGGCTGATCGTCTATTGCGGCGCGCGCTATCTCGGCTTTTCCGCGCCGGTGATGTGGGGCGGGCTGGCGTTCGTGCTCAATTTCGTGCCCTACATGGGGCCACTGACAATGGTCGGGCTGCTCACGCTGGTCGGGCTGGGCACCGCCACCACGGTTGCGACCGGGCTGGTTCCGGCGCTCGCGTTCCTCGTGCTCCACGCGATCGAGGCCAATCTGGTCACGCCGTCGATCCTCGGCGCGCGGTTTACGCTGAACCCGGTGGCAATCCTGATCTCGTTCAGCTTTTTCACCTGGATCTGGGGCGTGCTCGGCGCGCTGCTGTCGGTGCCGATCCTGCTGACGCTGTCGGCCATGGTCGACCATCTGGGGCACCCCAATCTGGTCGGCTTCCTGTTCGGCGAAGCCTTGTTCGAACCGGGACGTCTTCACGAATCCGGCGAAGAAGAGGCGTCTGCCGAAGCTTGACCGGCATTCGCGCGAATGCCGGTCAAGGTGTCCGCATCAGGCGGCGGGGTACGTCCAGAGCGAACCGCGCGCGAAGTTTTCAGCAGCAAACGCCCAGTTCAGATGGCCGGCGACAACCGCGTTCAGATAGTCGGGGCGCACGTTCTTGTGATCGAGGTAATAGGCGTGTTCCCACACGTCGATCACCAGCAGCGGATGACCCGACAAGTCGGCATAGCTTGCCGCATCGTGGGTCTGTTCGACTGCAAGCTTGCCGTCCTTGGCGACCAGCCACACCCAGCCCGAAGCAAAGTGCGCGGTGCCCTGGGCCACCAGTTCGGCCTTGAGCGCATCGAGCGAACCGAACGAGGCGTCGATTGCGGCGGCGAGTTCGCCTTCGGGCGCGTGCGCGGCCGGGCTCAGGCTGTGCCAGTAGAACCCGTGGTTCCAGGTCTGCGCGCTGTTGTTGAACAGGCCCTTGTTGGCGCTGGCGATGGCGGCGGCAACGATATCCTCAAGCGGCTTGTCGGCCAGATCGGTGCCTTCGATCGCGGTGTTGGTGCGATCGACATATGTGCGATGATGCTTGCCGTGGTGCGTCTGCAGCGTGGTTGCAGAAATCACCGGCGCCAGCGCGTCGTCGGCATAGGGCAGCGGGGAAAGGATGATGGCCATGTTCGCTCCATTCGGATTGATTGGGGTTGATCGATCGGCTTGAAAACGCCTGCCTTGCGTGTGTGAACACTCCGGCAGAAATTTTCAATGCGGCATTGCGAGCAACACGATCATGACACGCGGCCGATTTATTGCGCGGCGGCACGATCCACTGCTGCCGCCACCGCAACGTCCCACGTGACATTGCCCAAAGTGCGCATCAGATCGGGCACCACTTCGACCGCGACCAGCAGCGCCAGCGGCGCGACCGGGACACCCATCGCCAGCGCAATCGGCCCGACCGCCGCGATATAGCTGATCGTGCCGGGCAGGCTGACCGAACTGAGCGACACGAGGATCGCCATGACAAAGCCCGACACGCAGGCGCCCACTGTCAGCGGCACCCCGTACCAGTGCGCAACATAGACCACCACCGCCAGGTTCATTGCCGGGCTGGTCGCGCGGAATAGTGCTACCGCCAGCGGCATGACGAATTCGGCGCTGGCCGCGCGCACGCCCAGCCGCTCGCATGCGCCGAGCATCGCCGGCAACGATGCCAGCGAGCTTTGCGTCGACAGCGCAAACACTTGCACCGGCACCATGTCGCGCGCGAAACGCCCCAGCGGCTGGCGCGCAAACAGCACCGCGAACGGATAGGCAGACAGCCAGACCACCGTCCCCGCCGCGGTTACAATGAAGATGTAATGCGCCAGCGCACCCACCGCAGCCGGGCCGCTGCGCGCGGCGACCGTCAGGCTGAGCGCCAGCACGCCCAAGGGCGCCAGCGCCAGCACCCAGCCGATGACCACCAGCATTGCGCCGGCGAGCGCCGCGAACAAAGTCGCAAGCGCATCGCGCTGCGCGGCCGCCAGCCGCGTGGCGGCGAGCGCAAACACGCTCATGAACAGGATCAGCGGCAGCATGCGATCGTTGGCCGCCGCATCGAACACATTGGCGGGCACGATCGAGCGCAGATAATCGGCCACACCCGGCAGACTGGCTGGCACGCTGCCGCCCAGACTGGCACGCAGGGCCGCCGCAGCACTCTGCGGCACCGGCAGCACCGCGAGCAGGAGCATGGGCACGACCAGCGCCACCACGGCGCCATAGCCCAGCACGCCCAGAAACCAGCCGAGGCTGCGCCGCGCCATCCCGCCGGCGCTGGCGGTCTGCACAGTCTGGAACACCCCGGTAAAGATCAGCGCGGCAACCAACGGCACGATAGTCGCCTGCAGCGCGCGCAGCCACAGATCGCCCACCGGCCCCGCCACCGCGAGCACGGCAGGCATTGCGCCAGGTGCCACAAACGCCAGCGCCAGCCCCCCGCCCAGCCCCGTTGCCAGCGCCGCAAACGTCCAGCCGGCCGGCACTTGCGCAATCGGCGGCAGGACAAGGCCGCTTTCGGGGCGATCAGGCGCGTTGCCTTGGGCGTCAGTCTGGTTCATGCGCGTGTCAGCTTAAACATCTATGGCGCACTGGCAAACCGCCGGTGCACATGGCATCAACAGGATGGCAAAAGGGTTCGAGCATGGCGCGCAAGTTCTTCGGCACCGACGGGATCAGGGGCCGCACCAATGCCGGTGTGATGACGGCGGCCACCGCGATGAAAGTCGGCCAGGCCGCCGGCACCTATTTCCAGCGCGGCGAGCATCGCCACCGCGTGGTGATCGGCAAGGACACGCGGCTGTCGGGCTATATGCTCGAAAACGCGATGACCGCGGGCTTTACCAGCGTGGGCATGGATGTCGTGCTGGTCGGGCCGTTGCCGACACCGGCGGTCGCGCTGCTGACGCGCGAAATGCGCGCCGATGTCGGCGTGATGATTTCGGCCAGTCACAACCCTTTCGAGGACAACGGGATCAAGCTGTTCGGCCCCGATGGCTTCAAGCTGTCGGACGAAGACGAATTGCAGATCGAGGCGCTGATCGAGGAAGAACTGCCGCTCGCCGCGGCTGAACAAGTCGGCCGGGCGCGCCGCATCGACGACGCGCGCGGGCGCTATATCCACGCGGTCAAAGCAAGCCTGCCGCACGATGTCCGGCTCGACGGCCTGCGCATCGTGCTCGATTGCGCCAACGGCGCGGCGTATACCGTGGCCCCTTCGGCGCTGTGGGAACTGGGCGCCGAAGTGTTTGCGATCGGGGTCGAGCCCAATGGCAAGAACATCAACCTGGGCGTCGGCTCGACGCATCTCGAAGCAATCAAGGAGAAAGTCCGCGAAGTGCGCGCCGATATCGGCATCGCGCTCGATGGCGATGCCGACCGGTTGATCGTGGTCGACGAAAAGAGCCACACCGTCGATGGCGACCAGATCATGGCGCTGATCGGCAGCCGCATGGCCGAACAAGGCGCGTTGCGCGGCGGCGGCGTGGTGGCGACGGTGATGTCCAACCTGGGGCTTGAACGCTATCTCAACGCGCGCGGGATCGAACTGGTGCGCACCGCGGTCGGCGATCGCTATGTGCTCGAACGCATGCGCGATGGCGGCTACAATGTGGGCGGCGAACAATCGGGGCATATGATCCTGACCGACCACAGCACCACCGGCGATGGCACGATTGCCGCACTCCAAGTGCTCGCAGCCCTGGTCGCCAGCGGCAAACCGGCAAGCGAAACGCTGCACTTGTTCGATCCGGTGCCGCAACTGCTGCGCAATGTCCGCTATACCGGCGGCACGCCGCTTCAGGACGATACGGTCAAAGCCGTCATCGCCGAGGCCGAAGCCGAACTTGCCGGCAAAGGCCGGCTGGTCATCCGTCCTTCGGGCACCGAACCGGTCATCCGCGTGATGGCCGAAGGCGATGACGCCAAACAGGTCGCCGATCTGGTCGAACGCATCTGCGCCGCCGTGCGCAAAGCCGCATGACACATTCCTCCCCGGCACGGGGAGGGGAACCACCCGCAGGGTGGTGGAGGGGTAGTGCCTCCAGACGCAAGCTGGCGCGCGCGGCGAGACCCCTCCACCGCCTTGCAGGCG
>CAITOD010000347.1 GCA_903893935.1 uncultured Sphingomonadales bacterium | reverse complement strand
CGACGGTAAGCGTGCTGCGGGTGCCGAGCGTGTCCTGTCCAACCTGGGTCATGGCGATGCGGATTCCCTTAGAGTGAAAGGCTTTCCTGCTGCATCGGCGCGCGGCGCGAGACAGCATTTGCCTTGCGGATCGGTTCGCCCGATGCGCGTTTGCAAAGGGCTCGTCAAGGGCGACCAATGGCAATTACGTGCTGCCTTGGCGCCCTCGTTACGAACAAAGCCGAACGCACGCAAGTATTGCGACGCATTCGCAATCAGGCCGGGTTCGGCTGCCCGTTGTCGCCCGGTAACGAATGCGTTGAAATCGCCAGCAGGCAACCCGCCACGATCAGCCCGACCCCGCCCAGCGTGCGCAGCGTGACCGCCTCGCCAAACATCAGCCAGCCGACCAGCGCCGCCCAGATGAACGCGGTGTATTCGAGCGGCACCAGCACTTGCGCCTCGGCGCGCGCATAAGCCCAGCCGATCAGCATCAGCGAGGCGACCGCCAGCACTGTGCCCGTTGCGATCAGCAGCGCCAGCTGGCTGTGCGGCAAAGGCGCCCACCACCATGCCGCGGGCGCAAACAGCAAGGCAATGAACAGGTTCTGGAAAAAGGCGATTTCATCGGGCCCGGCCAGTTGCGCCTGTTTGCGCTGAATCACCAGATTGGCCGCATAAAGCACTGCCGAAATCAGGATCGCGACCATGCCGTGGACCGCCGAAGGCGCATAATGCCCGCCGAATTTGCCCGCCGCGATCACCACGACGCCGGCGAGCGCGAGCACCGAGCCGGCGATCGCGCGGCCATCGATGCGCTCGCCGAGCAAGGCTGCGGCCAGCAACAGCGCGATCAGCGGCGCGATGAACGACAGCGCCATCGCTTCGGCAAGCGGGGTATAAACGGTGCCCCAGAAAAACAGCCCGCCCATCACGCCCGACAGCGAGGATCGCGCCAGATGCAACCGCAGCACTTCGGGCCTGGGCCACAGCGGCCCGCCCTGGCGCCGCCGCACCGTAAGCCAGATCGGCGCCATCAGCCCGATGCCAAAGACATTGCGCCAGAACAGCGCCGCATAAGCGCCCGCCGCGATCGACGCGGCTTTCATCACGCCATCCATCAGGCTGAAACTGGCAAGCCCCAGCAAAGTCAGGCAGATCGGGATGAGGGGGGAACGCGGCGCCATGCAGGGGGCCTTATCGCGCGAGTGCCTGTCGGGCCACCCCTCGATCCTTTGGCCGCGATCTTTTGGTGCGCGCGGCTTGATCGCCGCGCTACGCTGGGGCAGGGAGCGTGATGGCTGGGCCGCGAACGGCATGCGTGTCTTTGCGGTTGGCCGATGATCCTCCTTCAACCGGCAGGGAACCGCCCACGATGCGCGCTTGCAACCGGACCATTGCCCTTGTCCTGGCTCCGTTCACGATCGCGCTCAGCTTTGCGCCGCTCGCCGCGGCACCGGTCGATCTGACCACGCAAGTGCATCCCAAGCCGGCGTCGCCCAAAACCGCGTCACCCAAACCTGCCGCACCGAAAGCTGCGCCGCATCCGGCCGCCCCCGCGCCCGACCCCGCCCCGGACAGCACATTCGAAGTCGAACTGCCCGAATCGCTGCCGGTCGAACACTGGACATTGGCCGATGCCCGCGCCTTGCTCGCCGCGATCCGCGGCATCGGTGCAGAAGGGCTGTTTGCGCGCGATTACCAGCCGGTCGAGCTCGCCGCGCAGATCGCCAAAGGCGAAAGCGCCGATCTCGACACGCTGGCCAGCCACCTGTTCATCTGGCTCGCCGAAGACTTGCGCGACGGACGCACCCCGGTGCCCGCGCGCGTGCAGTGGTTTGCGGTCGATCCCGATCAGGACTTGCACCCCAATTCGCAATTGCTGGCCGAAGCGACCGAATTGCACGATGTGCCCGGCGTGCTTGCCTCGCTCACCCCGACGCATCCCGATTACACGCTGCTCAAAGATGCGCTGGCCAAAGCCAAAGACCCGAAGCAGATCGCCATGATCCGCGCCAATATGGATCGCTGGCGCTGGCTTGCACGCGATCTTGGCCTGCAATACCTGATGATCAATGTGCCCGAGCAGATGCTCCGGCTGACCGTCAACAACCAGATCATCCATACCTATCGCGCCATCGTCGGCCGCCCGGGCAAGACCGCGACGCCGCAACTGGCCGAGCAAGTCAAGAACGTGGTGTTCAACCCCACCTGGACGGTGCCGCAATCGATCGTGGTGGGCGAAGGGCTCGGCCAGAGCCTGATCGGCAACCCGGCCAAGGCGCGGCGCGAAGGCTATGTTGCCACGCGCAACCCCGATGGCACGATTACCGTGGTGCAACAGCCGGGCGACACCAATTCGCTCGGCCGGGTCAAGCTCGACATGCCCAACGAGCATGCGATCTATATCCACGACACGCCCAACCGCGCGCTGTTTGCGCTGCCCGCGCGTGCGCTGAGCCATGGCTGCGTGCGCGCCGAACACGCCACCCAACTGGCGATGACAATG
>CAITOD010000346.1 GCA_903893935.1 uncultured Sphingomonadales bacterium | reverse complement strand
GGGCGCCAGCAAAAAGCTCTTTGCCGGGGGCGGGCATGCCGCTAGCGTCCCGGTCCATAACCGGGTTTCGGTTGCAATCAGGTCCATCCGGCCACGTGTCGCCGGGGTTGGGCAGGGGGTCTGCAACGGCCAAGGCAGGAGAATTCAATGTTTGGTCGCGTCAAATCACTCGACGCCATTCTAGCCACGGCCGAGAAGAAATCGCTGCATCGGTCGCTGGGTGCGTTTCAATTGACCATGCTCGGGGTCGGCGCGGTGATCGGCACCGGGATTTTCGTGTTGACGGCAGAGGCCGCGCAAAAAGCGGGGCCGGGCATGATGCTCAGCTTTGTGATTGCCGGGTTCGTCTGCGCGGTGGCGGCCTTGTGCTATGCCGAAATGGCCGCGATGGTGCCGGTTTCGGGGTCGGCCTATACCTACAGCTATGCGGTGATGGGCGAACTGGTGGCGTGGATGGTCGGCTGGGCGCTGATCCTCGAATACGCGATTGCGGCGGGCGCGGTGTCGGTCGGCTGGTCGGGCTACATGATCGGGTTTGTCCAGAACACGTTCCATGTCACGGTGCCGCTCGAACTCGTGCGCGGGCCGTTCGATGGCGGATTGATCAATCTGCCGGCGATGGCGATTGCCGCGGTGATCACCGTGCTGCTGGTGCTGGGCACCAAGGAGAGTGCTACGGTCAACGCGGTCTTGGTGGCGATCAAGATCGCAGCACTTTCGCTGTTTGTGGCGCTGACTTTGCCGGTGATCCGGTCGGGCCAGTTCACGCCGTTCGCACCGCTCGGCTTCAACGGGATTTCGGGTGCGGCGGCATCGATCTTTTTTGCCTATGTCGGGTTCGATGCGGTGTCGACGGCGGCCGAAGAGACCAAGAACCCGCAGCGCAACATGCCGATCGGGCTGATCGGCAGCCTGGGCATCTGTACGGTGTTCTACATGCTGGTCGCTGCCGGGGTGATCGGCACGGTTGGTGCACAGCCGATGTTCGGACCCGGGCATGCCACGCTCGATCCGGGGACGCCGGCGCTGTCGCAGGCCTGTGCGCTGATCCACGACAACGCGGTGGTCTGCTCGAAGGAAGCGCTGGCGTGGACTTTGCGTTCGGTCGGCTATCCGTTTGCCGGTTGGGTGGTCGGTGCGGCGGCGATCTTTGCGCTGCCCTCGGTCATCCTGATGATGATGTTCGGGCAGACGCGGATTTTCTTCGTGATGAGCCGCGACGGGCTGTTGCCCGAATTTTTCTCCAAAGTGCACCCGAAATTCCGCACCCCGCACGTGATCACCATCCTGACCGGGATTTTCGTGGCGCTGTTTGCGGCGTTCTTTCCGGTCGGGCTGCTCGCCGACGTGTCGAATTCGGGCACGCTGTTCGCATTTGCTGCGGTATCGATCGCGGTCATGGTGCTGCGACAGACCGATCCGGCGCGGCATCGCCCGTTCCACACCCCGGCGGTGTGGGTGATCGCGCCGATCTCGATCGCGGGCTGCCTGTACTTGTTCTACAGCCTGTCGGCGACGACGATCGAACTGTTCATCGCCTGGGCGCTGATCGGGCTGGTGGTCTATTACAGCTATAGCCGCAGCCGCAGCCATGTCGGGCGGGGCCTGAGCGAAGTGCACGAGATCGACAGCGACGTGCCGCCGAGTTCGGTGCCGCCGATTCTCTGATCGCGATATTGTGACAAGCCAGACGGGCCGGGGGATTCCCCGGCCCGTTCTGCTTGCGCAACCGGCAAATAAGAACATAATAGGAACATGAATCGATTCGCACCCCCCGCTTCAATCCTCCCCGGCACGGGGAGGGGGACCAGCGTAGCTGGTGGAGGGGCCTTGCCCCGTGCGCCGGCGTTGCAGGGGCGGGCCAGCCCCCTCCACCGCCCTGCGGGCGGTCCCCCTCCCCGTGCCGGGGAGGATATGCGTTGCCGCCATACCGAGCTGTTTGCTTCTGCCGACGAGGCAAGCGGCGCGGCGCTGGCGCTGGCGATGGCCTGCGATCAGGCCGATCCGGGCGATCATCGCCCCTGGCTGTGGGTGCAGGACAAGGCGGCGATCCGCCTGTCGGGGCGGCCCTATCGCCCCGGCTTGCCCGCGACGCTGCGCCACCGGCTGATCCATGTCGCCGCAGCGCGCGCCGACGATGCGCTGTTTGCGCTCGAAGAAGCGCTGCGCTGCCGCGATCTGGCGTTTGTCATCGGCGAACTGGCGGGCAATCCGGCGGCGCTCGATTTCACCGCCTCGCGCCGGCTCAGCCTGGTGGCCGAACGCCACGGCGTGCCGCTGTGGCTGGTGCGGCTGGGCGCGCGGCACGACCTCGGTTCGGCGCGGATGCGCTGGGATGTCGCGGCCGCGCCCAGTCCGCGCCCGCGCTGGAACGCCGATGCGCCGGGCGACCCGCGCTGGCGGGCAGAGCTGTTCCGCGCGCATGTCTTTCAACCCGGACAATGGATTTTGGGTCATGAAGAGCAAAGTCGAGAGCTCAGGGCTTTCGCGCCGGATCATGGCGGTGTGGTGCCCCAGGCTGGCGCTCGACCGCTGGCAGCTGTGCCGGGATACGGTTGAACCGGCCGACCAGCCGCTGGTGCTGGTCGGCGAAACGGCACACGGGCCGCGCATTACCGCGGCCAGTGCGCCTGCGCGCGCGGCAGGCGCGCGGGTCGGTACGTTGCTCGCCGATGCGCGCGCGGTGGCGCCGGACCTCGTGGTGCATCCCGCCGATCCGGCGGGGGACCGCGCATTCCTCGAAACGCTGGCCCTGTGGGTGCAGCGCTGGGGGCCGTGGAGCGCGCTCGATCCGCCCGACGGGCTGATTGTCGATGTGACCGGCGTGGCGCATTTGTTCGGGGGCGAAGCCGCG
The DNA here is from genome assembly GCA_903893935.1 of uncultured Sphingomonadales bacterium. Taxonomy (GTDB): domain Bacteria; phylum Pseudomonadota; class Alphaproteobacteria; order Sphingomonadales; family Sphingomonadaceae; genus Novosphingobium. The sequence continues at coordinate 427 of CAITOD010000346.1, read as the reverse complement.
CTGATGGCCGATGCGGCGGGTTGCTTTGCCGCGCGCGGGCTGCGCGTGCGGCTGGCGATTGCGCCCACCGCCGGCGCGGCCTGGGCGCTTGCGCATTATGGCGGCGCGCGCGCGATCCTGGCCGAAGGGGCTGATCCGCTGCACGATCTTCACGATCTGCCGGTGGCGGCGTTGCGGCTCGATGCGGCGGTGGTGCTGCTGCTCGAGCGGCTGGGGCTCAAATGCATCGGCGATCTCGCCGCGATCGGCCGTGCCGCGCTGGCGCGGCGGTTTCGCGACCGGCGCGCGCCCGCGGCCAATCCGCTGGTGCGGCTCGACCAGTTGGCCGGGCGCGTGCCCGAGCCGATCCTGCCGGTGATCGCCGTGCCGCTGCCGATGGTGCAGCGCCGGCTGATCGAGCCGATCCGCCATCGCGATCTGCTCGATC
>CAITOD010000345.1 GCA_903893935.1 uncultured Sphingomonadales bacterium | reverse complement strand
GTTTGCGCTGGGCGCGGCCACCGCGCTGATCGGGCCGGAGGCGGCGATGGCCTGCACCGCCGCGATCGAGACCGAGATCGACCGGCATTACACCGAACAGCTGGAGGACCTGGGCGATACCGATCCCGAACTGGGCGATGTGATCCGCCGGTTTCGCGATGACGAACGCGCCCACCGCGATGCGGCGCTCGCTGCCGGGGCCGAACGCGCGCCGGCCTATCCGGTGCTGTTTCACGCGATCCGGCTGGGGTGTCGCGCCGCGATCCGGCTGTCGGCAAAAATTTGATTCTGGCCAAGGATCGCAACGCGGCTACCGTTCAGGGGTAATGGTGCCTATATAGGGCCAAAGCGTAGTCGATGCCGCCGGAGATTGCCGAAATGAAGCGCCTGATCCCGCTTGCCGCCAGTATGGTTCTTGCATGCGCCCTGCCGCATCCGGCGATGGCGCAAGGCCAGTCGGGCGACAAGGTCAACCAGCTGATCGTGTTCGGCAACGATCCGTGCCCGACACCCGCGTTCGGCACGCTCGAATTCGGTGACGACGCGGCCGAAACGGCCGACCAGACGCGCGTCGCGTAATGGTTATGCAGGAGCCGACAATCCGGACCTTGCAGCAACGGCGGCGCTAACCGGTCATGTTGTTCATCTGGCTTATCCGGCTCCTGCTGTCCGCCTCCGTCGCGTTCGCGGCCCGCAAGGGCGACGAACCCGAACGGCTGGTGGCCATCGTGCTCGCGGCAGCGTTTCTGCTCGATATCCCCAATCACCTGATTTTTGGAGACCCGACATGGTTCGAGGTCAATCCCGGTCATTTCGTGATCGACTTGTGGACATGCCTGACGCTGACCTGGGTCGCGTTGTATGCCAATCGCGGCTGGCCACTGTGGATCAGCGCCACACAGATGATCGTGATGATCGCGCATCTGGCCAAGCTGCTCGAAATAGACGAGGCGCGGCGCAGCTACTGGATGATGACGCAAGTGCCCTCTACCGCGCAATTTCTCCTGCTGATTGCCGGCACCTGGGCGCACGCGGCCCGGCAACGCCGGATTGGGCGATACGCCGCCTGGCGCCCGGAGCGCGTCGCGCGCTGAACCAGCCCGGGTGTGCGGCATGACGGCGCGACCGATCGCTCCGCGCGCCACGGTCTCTGGCCGGCCGGGCAAAGTCGAACGCGCGCTGCGCGCCTCGCCGATGGGAAAGCTGCCGCATGTGGTGGGCGATGCCGCAACTTTGGCCCGTCGCGAGCGGCTGGCGCTGACTTTGGCGCGCGAATGCTACGCCGGACGGCGTCGCCGCGCGCGCTATCTCAGCGCCGATCTGTTCGGCGAACCGACCTGGGATATCCTGCTCGACCTCTATGTGGCGGCGCGCGAAAAGCGGCGCGTGCCCACCACCAGCGCGTGCATTGGCGCGCACGTCCCGCCGACCACTGCGTTGCGCTGGTTGCGCATTCTGGAAATGCGCGGGCTGGTCGAGCGCGAAGACGACGGTCGCGATGGGCGGCGGACTTTTGTCCGCCTGACCGAGCGCGGCAGCACCGTCATGGAAGCGTTCCTTGCGACGATGGCCGACACCTTGCTTGTGGCGCTGGCAAGTGCCGATCAGGCCGAACCGGGCGACGCCGCACCGCAATAGGATATGCCGGCAACGCGCCGGTCGTGGTCGAGATCGATCGCCACGTCGGCGCGGGCGGGCAAGTCGGCGAGCAAGTGGCGGGTGATCCGTTCGTAATGCGCGACAAAGCGCTGCACGGCGGCATTGTCCATAACCCCGGGTGCTTCGCCTGCGGCCGCGCGCAAAGCCGCTTCCTGCGCCTCGCGCCACTGGAGAACGGTGGCAAAATCGGGCGCGCGCAGCATCGCCAGCGCATCGATCCGCGCCCACAGCGTCTGATAATCGTGCGCCAGCGCCGCGTTGACCCAGCGCCGCCAGCGGCCATCGGCATCTTCGCTTGCTTCCAGCGCATTGGCCGGGTGCGCGAGCGCTGCATCGGCCTGCGGCCGCGCGCCGAGGCACCAGCCTTCGAACAGCACCAGCCGCGGCGCGGGCGGAGCGTGGGCGCCCTGATCGACCGGCATACGATCATCGCGCGCCTTGTCGAACCGGGGCAGCCTGGCCGGCGCGCCGCGGGCCAGCGCATCGAGTGTCGCCAGCGCCAGCGCGAAGTCGTGCGTGCCCGGTACGCCGCGGGTGATCAGCCAAGGGTGCACTTCGGCTGCCAGCCGCATGCGTTCGGCGCG
>CAITOD010000344.1 GCA_903893935.1 uncultured Sphingomonadales bacterium | reverse complement strand
GGCCGTCATGCAGGCGGTAGAGATAGAATTCGAGCTCGACCGCGACCACCGGGGTCAGCCCGCGCGCGGCATACCGGGCCAGGATCGCGGCAAGCGCTGCGCGCGGATCAGCTTCGGCGGGCGCGCCGCTGCGATCGCGCAAGGCGAGAAAGGCTTGCGCACTCGTGTCGCCCAGCCACGGCACTTTGGCAAAACGGCCGGGGATCGGGAAACCCACGCCATCGGGATCGCCGGTGCCGAACGCCAGCCCGGCGCCCATCACGTCGCAACCCCAGGCGTCTTGTGCAAACACCGAAAGCGGGATGGGCAAGCCTTTGGCATCGAGCGCCAGCGCCTTGTCGCGCGTCAGCCATTTGCCTTTCGGCGCGCCCGCGAGATCGAATACAAACGCTTCGATCGTGTCCACTTGGGGATGCGCGGCGAGAAAGGCCGCCAGCGATGCCTGTTCATCGAGGGACATGGTGTGATCCCATATGGCAAGCCCCCGAAGCTGTCCACCCGGGCGGAAAAAGGGATGGTCATTGACCGGATCGGACCGCAAACCTAGGTGTGGCCAGCGTATTCGGCAAATGGAGCCCAAACCCGGCATGATCATGGCACGAGGCATTGCGGGCGGCAGCCGTGCGGCATTCTGGACCGTGTTCGCGCTGCCGGCGACGTGGATGCTGCTGTTTTTCGTGGTGCCGCTGTCGGTGATCTGGGCCTACAGCTTTGGCCGCACGCTGGGGCTCACGCATGTCGAAGTGACCGGGACACTGGGCAATTATATGCGCGTGTTCGATCCGGTCTATCTCGGCATTTTCGCCAAGTCGCTGGTGTTTGCCGCCGCCACCACCGCGCTCTGTCTGGTCATCGGCTTTCCTTATGCGCTGGTCATGACGTTTGCTTCGCCGCGCGGCAAGATCCTGCTGCTGCTCGCGATCATGCTGCCGTTCTGGACCAACCTGCTGGTGCGCACGTATGCGCTGATGGCAGTGATGCGCAGCGAAGGCTGGGTCAACCAGGCGTTCGGGCTGGTCGGGCTGGGGCCGTTCGAAATGCTCCACACCAATTTCGCGGTGGTGACCGGGCTCGTCTATGTGCATCTGCCGTTTATCGTGCTGCCGCTGTTTTCGACGCTCGACCGGCTCGATCGCTCGCTGATCGAAGCGAGCCTCGATCTGGGTGCCGGGCATCTGCGCACGATTTTCCAGGTGGTGATCCCGGTGGTCTGGCCGGGCATTCTCTCGGCTTTGCTGCTGTGCTTCATCCCCGCGCTGGGGTCATATCTCACTCCCGATCTGCTCGGCGGGCCCGACAGCCAGATGATCGCCAGCGTGATCGAGCGCCAGTTCAAGCGCGCCAACGACTGGCCATTCGGCGCCGCGCTGTCGTTCGTGCTGATGTATCTGACGCTGGCAGCAATGGCATGGCGCGCGCTCGCCGAACGCCGCGCCGCGCTTGGCGAGGCGCGCTGATGCGCTGGCCGCGCAAACGCCACCGCAAAGCAGCCCCGCTCGATTATGCCGGGCGCTGGTCGCTGCGGCTGTGGGTCGCGGCGGTGCTGCTGTTCCTCTATCTGCCGCTGGCGAGCCTGGTGCTGTTCAGCTTCAACGATTCGAAGCGCACGATCCGCTGGGAAGGCTTTACGTTCGACTGGTACGGGCGAATGGCCAGTGACGATGCGCTGATCAGCGCCTTTGCCAATTCGCTGACGATTGCCGCGGTTTCGACGCTGATCAGCGTGGGGCTGGGCGCGATGGCGGCGATCGCGCTGTGGCGGTTCCGCTTTCCCGGCAAAGGCGTGTTCGATGGCGTGGTCACGCTGCCGATCGTCGTGCCCGAAATCTGCATGGGCGTGGCGATGCTGGTGTTTTTCGGCACGATCGTGCCCTGGCCGCGCGATCTGGTGTGGCCGTTCGATCTGGGCGCGATCATGATCGCGCATGTCACGTTCAGCTTTCCCTTCGTCACGGTGGTGGTGCGCGCGCGGCTGGCCTCGTTCAACCGCGAGATGGAAGAGGCGGCGCGCGATCTGGGCGCGAGCGAATTGCGCGCGTTTCGCGATATCCTGCTGCCGCATCTGCGGCCGGCGCTGATTTCGGGCGCGCTGCTGGCCTTCACGCTCAGCCTCGACGACTTTGTCATCACGTTCTTCACTGCCGGGCCCAACACGGTGACTTTTCCGGTCAAGATCTATTCGATGGTGCGGTTTTCGGTCACCCCCGAAGTCAATGCCGCCTCGACCGTGCTGATGGCGATCACCGTGATCCTGACGCTGATCGGGATCGCGCTGCAAGGCGCCGATATGGCCAAAAGCGAAGGCGCCTGATGCTGATCCGGTTTGAAAACGTCACCAAGCGCTTCGGCAGCTTCGTTGCCGTCGACAATGTCAGCCTCGATATCGCCGCGGGCGAATTCTTCTCGCTGCTGGGCCCCTCGGGCTGCGGCAAGACCACGCTCTTGCGCATGCTGGCGGGGCTCGAAAGCCCGAGCGAAGGCCGCATTCTGATCGACGGGGCGGATATGGCCGGGGTCCCGCCCAACCGGCGCCCGGTCAACATGGTGTTCCAGTCCTATGCGGTGTTTCCGCATATGAGCGTGGCCGAAAATGTCGCCTATGGCCTGAAAATCGATCGCGTGCCCCGGGCCGAACGCGACGCGCGCGTAGCCGACGCGCTGGCGCTGGTGAAACTCGAAGACCACGCGCAGCGCCGCCCCGATCAGCTATCGGGCGGGCAGCGGCAGCGTGTGGCGCTGGCGCGCGCGCTGGTCAAACGGCCCAAAGTGCTGCTGCTCGACGAACCGCTGTCGGCGCTCGACGAGCAATTGCGCATCCAGATGCGCTCGGAGCTGCGGCGGATGCAGCGTGAGCTTGGCATCACGTTCATTCACGTCACCCATTCGCAGCTCGAGGCGATCGCGCTCGCCGATATGGTC
>CAITOD010000343.1 GCA_903893935.1 uncultured Sphingomonadales bacterium | reverse complement strand
GCGATTTCGGCCCCGCGCGAAACGCTGCTGGTGGTCGATTCGCTGACCGGGCAGGATGCGGTCAACGTCGCGCAGAACTTTGCCCAGCATGTTTCGCTGACGGGCGTGGTGCTCACGCGGATGGATGGCGATGCGCGCGGCGGTGCGGCGCTGTCGATGCGCGCGGTGACCGGGCAGCCGATCAAGTTTGCCGGCACCGGTGAAAAGCTCGATGCAATCGAGGCGTTCGACCCGCAGCGCGTGGCCGGGCGCATTCTCGGCATGGGCGATATCGTCTCGATTGTCGAAAAGGCGGCTGCTGCGGTCAATGCCGATGAAGCCGACCGGCTGGCCCAGCGCATGGCCAAAGGCGAATTCGACATGACCGATCTGCGCACGCAATTGCGCCAGATGCAACGCATGGGCGGGCTGGGTGCGCTGGCCGGGCTGATGCCCGGGATGAAAGCGGCCAAAGCGGCGATGGCCAATTCGGGCATGGACGACCGGGTGCTGTTGCGGATGGACGCGATCATCGGATCGATGACGCCCAGGGAGCGCGCCAAGCCCGAACTGCTCAACGCCAAGCGCAAGATCCGCATTGCCAAAGGCTCGGGTACGCAAGTGCAGGACGTCAACAAGATCATCAAGATGCACCAGGAAATGGCGCGCGCGATGAAGCAGATCCGCAAGATGGGCGGGCTCAAGGGCCTTGCCGCGATGTTCGGAAAAGGCGGCCCGGGTGGCGCCATGCCGGGGCTGGATCAGCCGATGGGGCCTGGCGGCTTTGGTGGCCTTGGCGGCATCGGGGGGGGCGGCGGCCTGGGCGGCGGCGGCATGAAACTGCCGGGGCTGGGCGGCATGCCGTCGAACCTGGGCGATCTGCTCAAGCGGAAATAAGTTTTTGTATTTGATGATGTTTTAAAGATTTGATGAAAGGATAATCGATGTCTGTTTCTTTGCGTTTGTCGCGCGGCGGTTCCAAGAAGCGCCCTTATTACAAAGTCGTCGTGTCGAACAGTCGCGCCCCGCGCGATGGCAAGTATCTCGAACAGGTCGGCACGTACAATCCGCTGCTGGCCAAGGACGATGAAAACCGCGTGCGGCTGGTCGAAGACCGCGTGCGCTACTGGCTGGGCGTCGGCGCGCAGCCGACCGACCGCGTCGCGCGCCTGCTCGACAAGCTGGGCATCAAGGAACGCGTTGTCACGCTGAACCCCAACGCCGGCGTGCCCGGCAAGAAGGCCAAGGAACGCGCTGAAGAAAAGGCCGCCAAAGCGGCCGAAGCGGCTGCCGCTGCGGCCGAAGCCGCCGCTGCACCTGCTGAATCAGAAGCGGCCGAGACGGCGGAAGCCTGACCTTTGCAGCCCGAACGCCCGGTTACGCTGGCCGCCATTGCCGGCGCGCACGGCGTGGCCGGCGAAGTGCGGCTGAAACTGTTCGGCGAGGGGGTGGCGACGCTGAAACGCCACCTCCAGCGCGATGGCGCGTTCAACGCCGGCCGGCTGACGCTGACCGCGTTGCGCGATGACGGCAAAGGCGGCGCCATCGCGCGCTTTGCCCAGTGCGCCGATCGCAACGCGGCCGAAGCCTTGCGCGGCACCGCGCTCACCGTGCCGCGATCGAGCCTGCCGCCGCTGGCCGAGGGCGAATACTACCACGCCGACCTGATCGGACTGCCCGCGGTGTCGGACGAAGGCGCGCCGCTCGGCACATGCGTCGCGGTCGACAATTTCGGCGCCGGCGATGTGCTCGAAGTGCGCCGCCCCGACGGCAAAAGCTTCATGGTGCCGATGCGCGCCGAAGCCGTGCCCGAATGGAACGCCGAACGGCTGGTGATTGCAGCGGTGTGGGCGCAGGATTGATTCGACAAAAGGTGGCTTGTTGTATATACATTGCGTATATACAGGAGCATGTGATGGGTCAGGAATACAACGCCAAGAGCTTTCGTTCGGGCAATTCGGTTGCGATCCGCATGCCTGCAGCACTTGGCGTGCAGCCCGGAATGGAATGGATCGTGGTCGAGCAAGGCGACGAACTGGTGCTGCGCCGCAAACAAGCGCCACGGCAGACGATCGATGTGAGCGGCTTTGCCGGCAAGGCGCCGTGGCTTGCGCCAATACCACCGGAATTGCGCGAATTCGAAGAACGGCCGAGCGCGCTCGCCGCACGTCTTGCTGATAGTCACGGGGACGACAAAGCCGCGTGATCCGCTATCTGATCGACGCCAATTGCGTTATCTTTGCGCTTTCCGACGCGTCATCACCGGTCACACGCAGGATTGCCCATTCGGCGCCGGGGTCACTGGCGATTTCTGCAATCACCTTTGCCGAGGTCGCCCTGGGTACGCTTCGCGGCAGGCCGCCACCGCCCGAGGCACTCGACGCCTTGCTCGCGGTGGTGCCGCTGGTTGCGTTCGATGATCCGGCGGCGCGGTGTTATGCAACGCTTCCATTCCGGCGCGGGCGATTTGACCGGTTGCTGGCGGCGCACGCGCTCAGCCTGGGCGCTGCTATTGTCACCAACAACCTTGCCGATTTTTCGGATGTCCCCGGGTTGGTGGTCGAAGACTGGAGTCAGCCCTGATGGCACTTCTGCTAGTCGTTCTTCTTTTTGTTCTTGGCTTGACGATGCCATCGGCTGTATTTGTGGGTTTGTTAACGTCAAGCGGTTTGAGCTGGCCTCGCTGGGTCAAGGTATTGGTCGCTGCCTTTCCTGTGCCGGCCGGTTTTTTTATAGTTTCGGCGTACATGGCATCGAAATCCGAAACTCTTGCTCGCGCCAACGGCTACACGGACGAAATTGGTAACAATATTCTTGATTCATTTGCAGTTTGTGCCGTTGGTTTCGTGGTATTGCTTTTCGGCGCGTTGTTGGCAGGCCTTTTGGTCTATCGTTGGGGCAAGCGCGGATCTTCCGGCCTTAGTCAGATTGCTGAATGACTTTCGCCGCCACCATCCTCACGCTCTACCCCGACATGTTCCCCGGGCCGCTTGGTCACAGCCTGGCGGGACGTGCGCTGGCCGAGGGCACTTGGTCGCTCGATACCGTGCAGATTCGCGACTTTGCGCAGGACAGGCACCGCACCGTCGATGACACGCCGGCCGGTGGCGGCGCGGGCATGGTGCTCAAAGTCGATGTGCTGGCCCGCGCGATCGATCATGCGCGCGGGCTGCACCCCGATGCTCCGGTGGTGGCGATGACCCCGCGCGGGCGTCCGTTGACGCAGGCGCGGGTGCGCCAGCTCGCGGCAGGCCCTGGCGTCACCGTGCTGTGCGGCCGGTTCGAAGGCTTTGACGAGCGGATTTTTGCCGGGCGCGATGTCGAAGAGATCGCGGTGGGCGATGTCGTGCTGTCGGGTGGCGAATGCGCGGCGCTGGTCTTGCTCGATGCTTGCATTCGGCTGCTTCCCGGCGTAATGGGCGCGGCTTCGAGCGGGCACGAAGAGTCGTTTGAAAACGGTCTTCTTGAATACCCGCACTATACCCGACCCATCGAATGGGAAGGGCGCACGATCCCTGAAGTGCTGCGATCGGGGGATCATGCGAAGATCGCGGCATGGCGCCAGGCCATGGCCGATGATCATACCCGGCTACGCAGGCCGGACCTTTGGGAACGCCACACCGGCGTTCGGGTCCAGTCTGCCTCTGGTGCGCAGCGTGGAACGACGGACGAAAAAAATGAACCTGATTC
>CAITOD010000342.1 GCA_903893935.1 uncultured Sphingomonadales bacterium | reverse complement strand
TGGCCTATCTGTTGCTGGGATCGATGTTCCTGGCAATCGGCGGCATGGCCAACACCGTGCGCGAAGTGCAGACGCTGTCGATGCCCGCGACGATGATGCAGCTGATCGTGTTTTTCATCGCGAGCTTTGCGCTGGCACGCCCGGGCACCTGGCTCGAAACCGGCGCGCAGATTTTTCCGGTCAGTTCGCCTTACGCGATGCTCGCTTATGCGGCCGAGCATCCAGCACTCATGCCGCACGTGGTGGCGCTCGGCTGGCAGGGGCTGTGGGTGGTGCTGATGGTGCGCGGCGGCGCACTGCTGTTCCGCCGCTCGGTGATGAAATCGGGCCCGGCCCGCCCGCGCGGACGCAGCAGCCGCGCGGTGGCGGATGCGGTAACGACAGCGGCGACGTGGACGCTCGGCTAAGTGCATCGTCACCCCGGCCTTGAGCCGGGGTGACGACAGGGGCTGGGGAGGTGAAGGCTACTCCCCCCAAAAAACTCGTTATTGACATCAGTGTAGGTGACAGGAATACTCCGCGCTCAAAGGGGCACGAGAAGGCCCCGACCGGAGGATTCCAGATGGCCACGCAGACTGCCCCCGAAGCGCAATTCGCCTATCGCACGTCGCCGACGGCGGCCGCGGCTTATGCCGAATGGCTCGCCGCCAATCCCCAGGCCGTGCCGCAGCACAGCGACCCGTGGGACGTCAGCTGGTCGGAGGTTTACGTCAACGACACCTGGGGGCCGGTCTTTGCCGAAATGCGGGCCAAGGCGCCGGTCAACAAAGTAACCGGCTCGCCTTATGGCAATTACTGGAACGTGACCTCGCACAAGGCGATCATGCACGTCGAATCGCTGCCCGACCATTTTTCCTCGTCGTACCAGTTCGGCGGGATCACCATTGGCGACCCGCCGGCCAATACCGATCCGGCGCTGCTTGCCGAACGCCAGTTGCCGATGTTTATCGCGATGGACCGGCCCGAACACACCGGCCAGCGGCGCACGGTCGCACCCGCGTTCACACCGGCGGAAATGGTGCGGATGGAAGCGGAAATCCGCCAGCGCACCGCGCAAGTGCTCGATGCGCTGCCGATCGGCGCGGAATTCGACTGGGTCGACCAGGTGTCGATCGAACTGACCACCGGCATGCTGGCGATCCTGTTCGGCTTTCCGTGGGAGGATCGCCGGCTGCTGACTTTCTGGTCGGACTGGGCGGGCGATGTCGAACTGACGCTGGCGCGCGATCTGGTCGATACGCGCTTTGCGATCCTGCACGAAATGGCACATTATTTCGGGCGGCTGTGGATGGAACGCATGGGCAAGGCGCCCAGCCCCGATCTCATCTCGATGATGATCCATTCGCCGGCGATGAGCAAAATGAGCCCGCAGGAATTCATGGGCAATCTGGTGCTGCTGATTGTCGGTGGCAACGATACCACGCGCAACACGATGTCGGGGATTGTTCACGCGTTGCACACGTTCCCCGATCAGCGCGACGAGCTGGAAAACGATCCCTCGCTGATCCCCAACGCGGTGCAGGAATGCCTGCGGTTCGTGACGCCACTGGCGCACATGCGCCGCACCGCGACGGTCGATACCGAACTGTTCGGGCAGCAGATTGCGGCCGGCGACAAACTGGTGATGTGGTATATTTCGGCCAATCGCGACGAGACGGTGTTCGAAAACCCCGACAAGCTGATTGTCACGCGCCCCAATGCACGGCGGCACCTGGCGTTCGGGCACGGCATTCACCGCTGTGTCGGCGCGCGGCTGGCCGAACTGCAATTGCGCGTGCTGCTCGAAGAAATGCATGCGCGGCGGTTGCGCGTGCATGTGACCGGCAATGTGGAGCGCGTGCGCGCGAATTTCGTGCACGGCTTCCGCCGGATGGATGTCACGGTCGAACGGTACTGAGCCGCCCGGTCATTGCAGGTTCATCTCGCATGAATTAGCTTTTGCGAGTCCTGCGGTCGAGTCGTTCCCCCACGCCCTGATTCGCCGCAGGACAAAATCCAGCCGGTCTTCGTCTCAAAACAAAAAAGCCCCGGGCATCCGGGGCTTTTTTGTTTTGCGCGCAGGCGCGATCAGGCGGCGCTTGCGGCCTTCTTCAGATCACGCTTCACTTTGACCGCGCGCGGGCTCAGATCGTCGTCGCTGGTCTTGAGCAGCCAGTTGTCGAGCCCGCCATTGTGCTCAACTGAACGCAGGCCATGCGTCGACACGCGGAACTTGAAGCTGCGGTCGAGCTTTTCCGACAGCAGCGTCACGTTCTGCAGGTTGGGCAGGAACACGCGCTTGGTCTTGTTGTTGGCGTGGCTAACATTGTGACCGATCTGGCGGCCCTTACCGGTCAGTTCGCAGATGCGCGACAT
>CAITOD010000341.1 GCA_903893935.1 uncultured Sphingomonadales bacterium | reverse complement strand
GATGCGGGGCGCGCCGAGGCGATCGCGCCGGTGCTGACCGCGCATCTTGCGCGCCACGGCCTCGGTCGGCTGGTCAGCGACAAAGGCCAGGCCAGCGCCGCCACAATCGCGTTCTTCCGCGCGCACGACATCGGCTTTCGCATCCGCCGCCTCAAGCTGCTGGCGCGGCGGCTGACGCAGGACCTCGCCGTGGCGCGCGACAGCGGCGGGGGCTCGGGCCGCGAAACCGCGCGCGCGATCGTCTATCGCGCACAGGCGCTCTATCAGGCGCGCGAGCCCGCGCGCGGGCTCGGGGCGGGTTTTGCCGCGCAAGCGCCGCTGGTGCACCGCGATCCGGACGCGGTGCTGGCAGCGCTGGCCGCCGCGCGCGATCTTGCCGCGATCGATCTGGAGGTCGACCAGATGATGGTCGAAGCTTTGCGCGCGCTCGACCGGCCGCTGCGCCGGCATTTCCTCCATGCCTATCTGGGCTTCCCGTGGTACGACATCGCTACGCTGCCGCTGTCGCAAGGCGAAGGTCTGGGTGAATTCGATCCGATCAAAGTCGATCGCATTTCGCCCGACGATGCCATTTCGATCCGCGCCGGCGGCACCGCCGCCTGCCTCAAAGGCATCGGCTTCCACAGCTTCGGCGCGTTTTTCAGCCGCGCCTTCCGCGAAAACGATTATTTGTGGGGGCGGCTCCACGGAGCCGAACGGATGATCGACATCATCGCGTCCTCGGTCGAACCGCCGCTGCCCGCAGAAACGCTGGCACTTCTCAAACGCGACGCCTTCCTCGCGATCCTCGACGAAGAAGCCCTCCGCCTGACCACCGACCCCTCGCTGGTCCCCGGCCTGCGCCGCGAAGTCAAAGCCGCGTTTGCTAATCCGTCAGATCGTTCCACGCATCCTTGATGCGGTTGAAAAAGCCTTTGGACTGGGGGCTTTCTTCGCCGGTTTCGGTCGCCTGGAACTCGCGCAGCAGTTCGCGCTGACGCGGCGAGAGGTGCGTCGGGGTTTCGACGTGGATTTCGACCACCAGATCGCCCATGCCGCGCCCTTGCAGCACCGGCATGCCGGCGCCCCGCTTTTTCAATTGCTTGCCCGACTGGATGCCGGCGGGAATCTCGATCGACTGGCGCGATCCATCGAGGCCGGGCAAATCGATTACCCCGCCCAGTGCGGCAGTCGTAAAGCTGATCGGCGCGCGGGTCATGAGCGTGGTGCCATCGCGTTCGAACATCGCGTGGCGCTTCACATGGATGAAGATATACAAGTCGCCCGGCGGCGTGCCGCCCGGTCCCGCTTCGCCTTTGCCCGAAAGCCGGATGCGCGTGCCGTTGTCGACGCCGGGGGGCACTTGCACTTCGAGCCGCTGCGGCATGTCGACCCGGCCTTCGCCGCGGCAATTGCGGCACGGGCTTTCGATCACTTCGCCGCGCCCGTGGCAGGTCGGGCAACTGCGCTCGACCATAAAAAAGCCCTGCTGCGCGCGCACTTTGCCGTGCCCGGCGCACATGTTGCAACGCTTCGCTGCCGTGCCCGGGGTAGCACCCGTCCCGGCACACGGCTCGCACTTTTGCGAGACTTCGACCGAGATCTCGGTGGTGCGCCCGTGGTAGGCATCTTCGAGCGTGATTTCCATGTCATAGCGCAAGTCTGCGCCGCGCCGCGCCGCCTGGCGCCCGCCGCCGAACGCGCCGCCGAAAATCGTTTCGAAAATATCGCCGAGATCGCCAAAATCGCCACCACCGGCAAATCCGCCGCCGCCCTGCCCGCCCTGCTGGAACGCGGCATGGCCATAGCGATCATAAGCGGCGCGCTTTTGCGGATCGGACAGCACGCCATAGGCGGCGTTGATCTGCTTGAAGCGGGTTTCCGCTTCCTGATCGCCCGGATTCTTGTCGGGGTGATAGCGCATCGCCAGCCGGCGGAACGAAGACTTGATCGTCTTGTCGTCGGCGGTGCGCTCGACTTCGAGCAGTTCGTAAAAATCAATCTCGGCCGACATCAGGCGCTTTCCCGGTCAAGCATAACACATCGCCTCCACGCTTGTCCGGTGGACGCAGCACGGTCGGTTCGGGCGGAACCCGCAAGAGGTTCCGCCCGTGTCCGAATCAGGCCTTGTCGTCAACTTCCGAGAATTCGGCATCGACCACGTCTTCACCGCCGGCAGCATGCGCTGCACCGGGCGAAGCGGCTGCCGCCTGTTCCTTTTCGTAGATTGCCTGACCGAGCTTCATCGCCTTTTCGGTCAGCGCCT
>CAITOD010000340.1 GCA_903893935.1 uncultured Sphingomonadales bacterium | reverse complement strand
TGCGCAATGTTGTAGGCGCGCAAGGGGGCGAGCACCGCCTCGCGCATCGCGGGCGTGGGCGCATCGGCAATGGTCAGGCGCCAGGTCAGCGCGCCATGCCCCGCGTCATCGTGCTGGTGATCAGCCGCCCGAGCAACCCCCGCAAGCTCGGATAATTCGCCCGCGCATAAGTCGAATCCTTGCCCAGTGCGCCCGAAATGCGGCGGTGCGCCTCGGCCAGCGCGTGATAGGGCAGGCTGGGCAAAAGGTGGTGCAGCGCATGATAGCGCAAGCCCACCGGCGCCCACAGCAGCGGCAGCACGCCATCAGGCACATTGGTGCTGTCGAGAAACTGCGCGGTCACTGTCAGCGGCTCGCCCTCGTTTTCCCAGCGATGCGCCACAAGCGTGCGCGCCTGGTTGAGCAGCGCCACCCCGCCGATCACTGCGAAATAGACAAGCAACGCGTGGAGCGGCAGCAGTCCGGTCAGCGCGGCGGCGAGGATCGCGATCGCCACCAACGATGCGCCGAGTTCTTCCCAGAACCACTGGCGCGCGAAGTCTCCCTCGGGCGGCCGGCGTTCATAGGCGGGGTTCATCTGCAACCCCGAAAACCGCGCAATCACCAGCCGGCGCAGCGGCGGAATGACGATCGACAGCGGCCCCAGAATGCCGAAGCGCACGATCAGCCCGATCGGCATGAACACCGCGACGATGAAAAACAGCGGCAGCGACCACGGCTTCATCAAGGCCAGCGCCAGATATTCCGGGTCTTCCGCGGTGCCGTATTTGACGCGCGTGTGGTGCTGGGTATGGATGCCTTCGTACATGAACGAGGGCAGCATTGTCGGCACGCCAATCAGCACGTTCCACCACAGCCGGAAGCCCGGCAGCTGCGCGTGATTGAGATGGGTGATCTCGTGGATGAACAGCGTGGCGCGATAGAGCGCCAGCACCGCGATCACCCCGCACGCCAGCGCGGCCCAGGGCGAATGCAGCAAGATCGCAGCGGCCAGCGCGGCATAGCCGAGCGTGGCCGAACCCAGGCAATCGGGCCAGTAAATCCAGGCTTTGGGCCGGTGCAGATCGCGCGTCAGTTCGGCCGCCGTGCGCAGCAAATCGCGATCATCGGGCACGCCCGACAGCGTCACGCGCGCCGTCTGCGGCACGTCGGCGACGGTACCGGTCGAACGAAGGGGCACGGGCTGCATGGGCTCACTCTCCAGATAACGTCAAACGCCAAGGCTGCATCAGACCCCTAACCGGCATTCACGGCATAAACATGGCGACGCGGGCGCGATTTTCACCCCATGGCACGGTTCATCTTTGGGCACTTGCGCAAAACGCTATACGTAAGCCGGTGGATTGGCCTAACCCGGCATCTGGATGAAGCACCGACTCTTTGCCTGGGCGCAAGCCCTGTTTCCCACCCGCGAGGCGATGGCGCGCAATCGGCTGATTGCGCCGCTGGCGGCGCGCCCCGAATTGTGGCGCCTCAATCGTCGCACGGTGCCGCGCGCGGTGGCGATCGGGCTGTTCATCGGCATCTTTCTGATGATCCCTGGCGCGCAAGTGATCGGCGCGGCGCTGCTGTGCGTGCCGTTTCGCGCCAATATACCGGTGGCGGCGGTTTCCACATTCGTCGCCACTCCGCCGACCATTCTGTTCGTGATTCTGCCTGGCGCCGCCGCCATCGGCAGCCGGTTCGGCTATCATGCAGACTTGTCGGTAATCACCGCAATGATCGAGCGCGGCGCAAGCACCGCCGAATGGCTCGCCTGGGTACGCGGCGACGCGGCCCCCGCGCTGGCGCTTGGTCTCTCGCTGATGGCGAG
>CAITOD010000339.1 GCA_903893935.1 uncultured Sphingomonadales bacterium | reverse complement strand
GTCGCCTTGTCTGGCACTGCATTCAACCCCACCGAGTGCGCTGCGTGGGGAGTGGAAACGGTGGTGGGAGGGGTGGCCGTGGGTGACGGTTTTTCTGCCGAGGACGCCTCGCTGCTGAACGTATATGCTACCTGGATGGACAGACCCTCTTCATTTCTGACGCGAGCCACGCGCGCATCCGCCGCGTTGACCCCGCAACGGGCACGACGCGCAAAGTCCTCGATACCATCGCGGACAATGCGGCCAACGCTGCAATCGTGCTCGGCGGTCGCCCGGTCAAGCCAGATGCGATCGATATGCGCTGGGTGTCGGCGTTGCTCTATCGCAACGGGGTAATCGAGGAATCGGGGGTCGCGGCGGCTGTCCTCAACCATCCGGCGAACGGCGCAGCGTGGCTTGCCAACAAGCTGGCGCGTTACAACGTCGCGCTGGCCAAGGGCGAAATCATACTCGGCGGGTCATTCACCGCGCCAGTGCCGATCGCGCGCGGCGATACCTTTCACGCCGATTACGGCCCGCTTGGCTCGATCGCGTTGAGGTTCACATGACGGATATTCTCCACAATCCATTCAAGGCGGCGTTGCGCGAAGGAAAGCGGCAAATCGGCCTGTGGCAGGCGCTTGCGCATCCCTATGCGGCTGAGATCTGCGCAGGTGCGGGGTTCGACTGGTTGCTGTTCGATGGCGAGCATGCACCCAACACGATCCCATCGCTCCTTGCGCAGCTTCAGGCGATCGCGCCCTACCCGGTCCACCCTGTGGCGCGCCCACCTGTGGGCGATGCAACACTGATAAAGCAATATCTCGACATCGGCTTTCAGACCCTGCTGGTGCCCTTTGTCGAAACGGCAGAGCAAGCGCAGGATCTGGTGCGGGCAATGCGCTATCCTCCGGGGGGAGTTCGCGGCATTGGCGCGGGACTGGCTCGGGCCGCACGCTGGGGCCGGGTACCAGGTTATCTCGACCGTGCCGACGATACGATGTGCCTGCTGGTGCAGATCGAAAGCGTTGCCGGGCTGAACAATCTCGATGCCATAGTCGCAGTCGATGGCGTGGATGGTGTGTTTATAGGCCCGGCGGATTTGTCGGCAGCATTCGGTCATCGTGGTGCGCCCGATCATCCCGAGATGGTTGCGCGGATCGACGATGCGATCACCCGCATCGTGGCTGCCGGCACGGCAGCCGGAACTCTGGCGCTCGACCCGGCGGTCGCCAGGCGCTGCGCCGACAAAGGGTGCGGCTTCATCGCAGTTGGCACAGACATCGCATTGCTTGCGCGGGCGGGCAGTGATCTTGCGCATTCGGCTCGCACCAGTCTTGTGGATAACGACGGCGCCGCGACCGAAATGGAAAAGGGCACAGGATGAGGATCGCAATAGTTGGAGCAGGTGCCATCGGTGGCTGGCTTGGCATTTCGCTGGCGGACGCCGGTCATCACGTAAGCGCGCTTGCGCGTGGTGAAACGCTCGCCGCCCTGCGTGAAGGGCCGTGGATTTTGCAACGCGGCGATGGTGTGACTGCGGCCCAAGTGACCGCCAGCGATATACCTTCTGATCTTGGTGTGCAGGATATCGTCATCATTTCCGTGAAAGGCCCGGCCCTGCCGGGGCTCGCGCAGTCTCTGGCGCCACTGATCGGCCCGGACACGATTGTCGTGCCCGCGATGAATGGAGTACCTTGGTGGTTTCTGCTTGCGGGAGGAGGAGAGCTTTCCCCAACGGGCCTTAGCACCATTGACCCTGACAACGCGATTGCTGCGGCCATTCCCTTTGCCTCTGTCCTCGGCAGCGTCGTCCATGTTGCTGCGACGTCGCCAAAGGCGGGCCACGTCGTGTTAAAGGCGGGCAACAGGCTGATCCTTGGTCAGCCGGATCACGGTTCAGCTCAGCTTGATCGGATCGCGCCTGTTCTGGAACAGGCCGGCATCGGTGTGGAGCGAAGCGCTCATATTCAAAACGAAGTCGACTTTTTCACGTTTGAGCTTCACAAGTGGGTTTTCAAGATAATTAGGCGCGTGCCCTGGCAAATCC
>CAITOD010000338.1 GCA_903893935.1 uncultured Sphingomonadales bacterium | reverse complement strand
GAACCGCTGTCCCATGCCGTGATCGAGCGAATAGCGGATGAACGGCATGCGCTCGGCCGCTTCGGCGGGATCGCCGCTGCCCTGCCAGGTGCGCGGGAAAATCAGCACGAACGGATCGTCGATCACGTCGTGGTGTTCGATGCCCGGATGCTTTTCGAGCGTGTTGCTGCCGGTCACCAGCATGTCGACGCGGCGCGCGAGAAAGTCCTGCTGCTGGATCAGCGAAATGCCCGACCGGATGCGCCAGCGCCCCACGCGATCGCCAAACCGGCGCAACACCGGCGCGGTCAGCAGCGTGGCAAACGTCTCCGACATTGCCAGCGTGATCTGGTCGACCGGCAGCCGCGCGCCTTCGCGCACTTCGTCAATCACCGTGCGCGCGCTGGTGAGCAGGCGCCGCGCGCGTTCATACAGCGCGCGGCCTGCGGGTGTCAGCCCGAGCGGGCGCAGCGAGCGGTCGAACAGCGGCGTGCCGATCCCGGCTTCGAGCCGGGTCACCGTCTGCGACACCGCCGACTGGGTGATGCGCAATTGCGTGGCGCTCGCCGTCATGCCGCCGAGTTCGACGGTGACGACAAACACTTCGAGCGCGTGGAGATCGAATTCCGCCGGCAGCCGCAGCATGGGTTCCCTCAATTATGCCCTCTTAAGCTAGATATCATTCATCCTAATTCCGTCCAAATGGAATTCCCGCGCGCCTGACCTGTGCCATTGTGCGGCGAGCGGGAGGGTCGTATGCTGGATAACCCTTTCGCGCCGCTCAATACCCTGCACCGTGGGATGCCGACATGATGCTCTACGCAGACCTGGAAGCGCTTGGCATCGGCTGGACCGCGCTCGAACACCAGGCGGTGTTCACGGTGGAGGAGAGCGAGGCGATCCACGCGCAAATGCCCGGGGCGCACACCAAGAACCTGTTCCTCAAGGACAGCGGCGGCGCGTTTTTTCTGGTCACGGTCGATCATGCCACGCGGGTCGATCTCAAGGCGCTGGCGCCGGTGATCGGGGCAAAGAAGCTCAGCTTCGGCAAAGCCGACGATATGGAGGCCCTGCTGGGGGTCACGCCGGGTTCGGTGACGCCGCTGGCCGCGATCAACGATGCCGAAGGCAAAGTCCGCGTGGTGCTCGACGAGCGACTGGCCACAGCTACGCCGGTCTGCGTCCATCCCTTGCGCAACACCGCCACGATCGGACTGTCGGGCGCCGATCTGATCCGCGCGCTGGCGCATTGGCACCATCCGCCGCTGATCGCGGCAATCCCGGAGCGCGCGGCATGATCGCGGGGTTTTTCGATCTGTTCAAGATCGGCATCGGCCCGTCGAGCTCGCATACCGTGGGGCCGATGGTCGCGGCGCGGCGGTTTGGCGAGCGCTTGCGCGATCGCGGTTTGCTGGGCGCGGTCGCGCATGTCGATGTGGCGCTTTACGGTTCGCTCGCATTGACCGGCAAAGGCCATGCTACCGACAGCGCGGTGATCCTGGGGCTGGCGGGCGAAGTGCCGGCGCTGGTCGATCCCGACCGGGTACCCGCCATCGTGGCGCAAGTCCATGCCGAAGGGCGCCTCGCGCTGATGGGCGAGCAGGACATCGCCTTCGTGCCGCAGCGCGACATCCATTTCTGGAAGCACGACCGCAAACCCTTCCACAGCAATGCGATGGCGTTGACCGCGCGCGATGGGGCGGGCGACGTGCTCGACCAGCGCTATTACTATTCGATCGGCGGCGGTTTTGTGCTCGATGAAGACGAGGCCGGCGGCAATATGCGCGAGGGCGATGCCGATGTCGCGATCCCGCACGATTTCGTCTCGGCCGCCGAATTGCTCGATATCGGCGCGCGCGAAGGCGTGAGCTTTGCCGAAATCATGCTGGCCAACGAGTGCGCCCGCCGGCCGCTCGCCGAAGTCGAAGCCGGGATCGACCTGATCGCGCAGACGATGGCGCAATGCATCGATCGCGGGTGCCGCAACGAGGGCGAATTGCCCGGCGGGCTCAAAGTGCAGCGCCGCGCCGCGGTGCTGACTCGCGAACTCGCCGCGCGCCAGCAGACCACGCTGGGCGATCCGCTGGCGGTGCTCGACTGGATCAACTTGTGGGCCATGGCAGTCAACGAGGAAAACGCGGCCGGGGGCAAAGTGGTCACCGCGCCGACCAATGGCGCGGCGGGCATTATCCCCGCGGTGTTGCGCTATTACGAGCGCTGCTATCGCGGCACCCGCGAGGGCCAGCGGACGTTTCTGCTCACCGCCGCCGCGATCGGCGCTTTGTACAAGCGCAACGCCTCGCTGTCGGGCGCCGAAGTCGGTTGCCAGGGCGAAGTCGGGGTTGCCTGCTCGATGGCGGCGGCCGGGCTCACGGCGGCACTGGGCGGCAACAACGGCCAGATCGAAAACGCCGCCGAAATCGCAATGGAGCACAATCTCGGCCTCACCTGCGATCCGGTCGGCGGACTGGTGCAGATCCCCTGCATCGAACGCAACGCGATGGGCGCG
>CAITOD010000337.1 GCA_903893935.1 uncultured Sphingomonadales bacterium | reverse complement strand
GCCGGTTGCCGGGGGCTGCCGAAATCGCTATGATCGCGCTTGATTTGGAGAAGGCCAAACATGAGATTGCTGATCATACTATCCCTAATAGCCACTTTCGCGGCGTGTGCGCCGCCGCTGGCGCATGCGCAGACCAACGCGGCAACGGTTTCGATCACGTTCAATTCCGAAGGCGGCGCCAAGTTCGCCAAACTGACTTCGGCCAATGTCGGCAAGCCGTTTGCGATCATTCTCGACGGCAAAGTGCTGTCGGCGCCCAATATCAACGAGCCGATTCTGGGTGGCTCAGCCGTCATCTCGGGCAATTTTACCACCGACAGTGCCAACCAGCTGGCCATTTCGCTGCGCTCGGGGGCTCTGCCGGTCGATCTCAAAGTGGTTGAGGAACGCACGGTCGGGCCCGATCTCGGTGCGGATTCGATCCGCAAGGGGATGATCGCGATGGCGGTCGGCACGCTCGCACTCGCGGCGTTTATCCTCGCGACGTATGGCCGGTTCGGGGTCTATGCCTGCTGCGCGCTGGTGCTCAACCTGTTCATGATCCTGGGCGTGATGGGCCTGATCGGCACCACGCTGACGCTGCCGGGGATTGCCGGCTTCGTGCTGACGATCGGCGCGGCGGTCGATGCCAATGTGCTGATCTATGAACGCATCCGCGAGGAAAGCCATCGCGGGCGGCGCGTCGTGCAGGCGGTGGAAATCGGCTACAAGGAAGCGACCCGCGCCATTCTCGATGCCAACACCACCAATATCATTGCCGCGATCCTGATGGGCTATTTCGGCTCGGGGCCGGTCAAGGGCTTCGCGGTGGTGCTGATCATCGGGATCGCCACATCGGTGTTCACCGCCGTGGTGATGACCCGGATGTGGGTGTCGCAATGGCTGCGCCGCGCGCGCCCGACCACCATCGCGCTGTAAGAGGAGACCGGACCCATGAAACTCCTCAAGCTCGTTCCCGACAACACCAACATCCATTTCCTCAAATGGCGCGTGCCGTTTTACATCGTCAGCGTGCTGCTGGTGGCGGCATCGTGGGGCATGGTGATGACCCGCGGGCTCAACCTCGGGGTCGATTTCATTGGCGGGCAGATGGTGCGTGTCACGTTCCAGCAAAGCGCTGCCGCCCCTGTCGGCGTGTTGCGCGACGAAGTGACCCGGCTGGGCTTTGGCGAACCGATCATCCAGCGCTTCGGCAAGCCCAACGAAATTTCGATCCGCATGAAACTGCCCGCCGGCGCCGACAAGGACCCCTCGCTGTCGGACAAGATGGCGCGCACGATCACAGCGTCGATCAAGGCCAACCATGCCGATGCGCGGATCGACGGGGTCGATTCGGTGTCGGGCAAAGTGTCGAAAGAACTGGGCTGGGATGCGTTTCGCGCGCTCGGGCTCGCGGCGGTGTTCGTGGCGGGCTATATCTGGCTGCGGTTCGAATGGCAGTTCGGGATCGGCGCGCTGCTCAGCCTCGTGCACGACGTGTCGCTGACGCTTGGCATGTTTGCGGTGACGCAGATGGAATTCGATCTGAACATTGTCGCCGCCTTGCTGACGCTGATCGGTTATTCGCTCAACGACACGATCATCGTTTATGACCGTATCCGCGAGAATCTCAAAAAATACCGCAAAATGCCGATCCCCGAATTGCTCGATCTCTCGGTCAACGAGACTTTGGCGCGCACGATCGTGACGTCGCTGTCGATGCTGATCACGCTGATCGCGCTTCTGCTGCTTGGCCCGCAAGTGATTTTCGGCTTTACCGCCGCGATTACGCTGGGGATTTTCGTGGGGACCTACAGCTCGATCTATATGGCCGCGCCGATCCTGATCTGGCTCAAAGTCTCGTCGAAAAGCTTTGTTCCGACCGAAGCGCCCGGCGATATCCCGGCCTCAGCCAAACGCGCCTGACCTCCTCCCCGGCACGGGGAGG
>CAITOD010000336.1 GCA_903893935.1 uncultured Sphingomonadales bacterium | reverse complement strand
GCTCACGCAAATCCATCGAATAGGGTCTGACCATGCCGCGCTGGCCTCCAATCCCAGCACTCAGCTTGAATCAGAAAACTTTCAACTTGGGAATCCCCTATCGAGTCAATCAAATGCCATCACGCTCTAGATTTTGTGCCCCCATAAGCCGGTGCAAAGCCACAGAGAGTTTAGGGGTTTTCGCACCTGTCACCGTAATTCCTTGTTTTTGGTCAAAGCCGTGGCCGACCTGCATCATGGCCAGGTCGCCATTGCCAGTCGTGAAGGACACGGCGCGACGTTCACCGTCACGCTTCCCCATACAGGAGCGTGATTGCGCGCTATTGCCAATTCCGGGGTTTCAGCACGGTCACTTTCAGGAATTTGGCGGCGATCACCGTCTCGGCCGGACCACCCTGGTTCTGGGCCTCGAACAGCGCCAGCAATTCCGCATAAAGCGAATCTGCGCGTCCAGTGGAGGCGGCCGCATCGAACGCATTCATGGTCGGGCCGTAATACAGCCGGAATGAATCGAGCAAGGCGGCTGGCGGACCCGGCACACGAAAGTTGTAAAGCGTCGGCGTGCAGGTGATCGCATCGGGCGGAATCCCGGCGGCACCAAAGCGTTCCAGCACCGTTTCCACCACGCCCCAGGTGACCGGGCTGACAAATCCTGCGGGCGGTGGCGGGGTATAGGCCGCACTGATCTTCAGGATTTGCGCCACCAGTGTGGGATCGCCGGGAATCCAGTTGCCCATGACGATGCGCCCGCCCGGCCGGGTGACCCGCACCATTTCGCGGGCGACATCGAACGGCCGTGGCGCAAACATCGCGCCAAACATGCTGACGACCAGGTCGAAAGAAGCGTCATCCAGCGCTTCCAGGTTCGACGCATCGCCCTCCTGAAAGACCAGGTTGGTCAACCCGGCCTGCGCCGCGCGGTTGTTGCCGGCGGCGACCAGGTTGCTGGCGATATCGACCCCCAGCACCCGCGCGCCGCGTTGTGCCGCGGGCAGCGCAGTCGTGCCATCGCCGCATCCAAGATCGAGCACGTCCATGCCCGGCTCGATCCCGAGCGTCGCCACCAGCGCATCGCCCGCCTCGCGCATCGAACCCGCAATCTGGGTGAAGTCGCCCTTTTCCCACAATGCCTTGTTTGGATTGGGTGCGGCACCTGCTGCGCCCGATGATGGATTGGTCATGAATAGGCCCCCAATTCGATCAGATGATCTGATTCTCCGATCAGACTTCAGTAGATCAGACAAGTGCCCCATCCCGCCAGTGCAGAAAACGAACCACCCGTAATTCAGAACCTGAACTGCTCGCGCTGGCCGGCGCTGGTCAGAATGTGGCGGTCACGCTGAACCGCGCCGAGATCGGTTCGAGCGGGTGGTTCTGATGATCGGCGGTCGGCACCCCGTTATCGCCGGGAATGACCGTCGTGTAATAATACGCTCCTGCGTTGGCCTTTACATTCAACAGGTTGAACACTTGTACTTGCGCCTTCAGGCGGGGTGAAAATGTATAGCCGAAATTGACATTGGTTTCGGTGTAACCCTTGTCGCGCTGGCTGTTATCGGAAACGAGCGGCAATGATCCGAGCACACGCACTTGCAACCCGCCGAACACGGGACCCAGGTTATCGACGAGCACCCCGAACGATCCGACATATTCGGGCGCGTTGGGAATATAGGGGCCGGTGTTGCCGAAACTGGCGTAATCGCCGGTAAAGCGCGCGTGGCTATGCGACAGGTCTCCATTGATTTCGAGCCAGCGCACCGGCAGATATTGCGCCGACAGTTCGTACCCATACCGCCGGCTTGGCGCGCCGGGCTGATCCTCGCCCTGATCCTGATCATAGATTTGTTCAGACCCGACATGGAGCAGGAATGCGGCGAACTGGACGTGCATTTTGGGGATCAGGTCGGAGCGCAAGCCGACCTCTTCGCTATCCACTTTGACCAGCAACGGCGTCGGTTTGGCGTACCCTGGAATGTTTTCCAGCAACACGGTGCCCGAAACGCTGCGGATATCGTTCGAGTGAAACCCGCGCCCGGCGCTGTAATAGACCTCGGTCCCGGCAAACGGGCCGATCGTGATGCTGCCCTTGGGCTGAAGCAGCGAGACATTCTGGGTAAACGGCTGGACCGAAAACGGCCCGCCCGGCTGCAGATTGCGGTCGCTGCCGCCGACGAATTCTTCGCGAAGCCCGACATTGGTGCGCAGCCATGGCAACCAATGCGTGGTGTTTTCGGCGTAAAGTCCCAAGTCGTACAAGTAAACCTGGTCGTATGTGCAGCGCGTTTCGCCCACCGCATACTGCGTGACCGATCCATCGGCATGGAGCAGTTCGCAGTAATCCAGCACGTCCCGTTGCCGCGTGTGGCGCCGATCGACAATGATCGCGTCGCGGCGGATCTGCAGGCCGAACGTCGTGTCGCTGGTCACGCTGCCAAAGCGCGATTTCAACGTGAAGGCCGCCCCACCGCCAAACAGATTGCGGCTTTCATTCTGTTCTTCCTGGTCGCCGTTGACCGGATCTTCGAGAAAGTGCGTGAAATTGTTGAACAGGGTCTGGCTGCTGCGCACGAAATAGGCGTTGGCGGCGAATGTCCAGTTTTCACCCTGGCGCGCGACATGGCTGGACAGGCTGAACCGCGCATTCGATGTG
>CAITOD010000335.1 GCA_903893935.1 uncultured Sphingomonadales bacterium | reverse complement strand
GTCAGCAATATGTAAAAATCATTATGCTTATGGCGTTGCATCAACTCAAATCATGCAGTCGCCAGCGCCGCCTGCCGCAATTGTTCGCGCAACCACGCCAGCCCGGCGTCCTCGCGCCGGGCTTCGTGAAACTGCACCATTTCGCGCAAACGCGGGAACGGGAAGGGCATCGGCACGAACGCCAGATCAAATTGCGGCATCATAGCGCGCACCAGGCGCTTGTGCAGCACTGCCAGCCGGTCGGTGCCTTGCAGAAACCATGGCACGCTGGCGAACGAAGCCACTTCGATCTCGATGCGGCGCTGGCGGCCCATGCGCGCGAGCTGTGTATCGGCAAACGTCGCGGCGCGTTGCGCGCCAAGTGCCACACCGACGTGCCCGGCGGCAAAGAACACGTCTTCGGTCAACCCGGTCGCCAGGACCGGATTGCCATTCCAGCCGACCACGACTTGCTCCTCCTCATAGAGAAAATCGGAAGGGTGCCAGGGTGCCAGCAGTTGTTCGGGAGCGATCAGCAAGTCGATGCGGCCGTTTTCAAGGCTTTCGACGTTGGTTTCCGCCGGCAGTTGCACTTCCATCTGAATGCCGGGCGCGTGGCTGCGCAGCCGCGCGGCCAGTTCGACCAGCACCGCGACCATCACATAGTCCGACGCGTTGATGCGGAACCGGCGCGCGCTGGTCGCCGGGTCAAACCCGGCCGGCGTGGCAATGGCGTGCTGCACTTGGGTCAGCGCGCGCTGGATCTGCGGAAAGAGCGCTTCGGCAAACGGGGTGGGGTGCATGCGCTTGCCCACCTGAACCAGCATCGGATCGCCGAAATAGGCGCGCAACCGGCGCAGCGCCGCGCTTGCAGCGGGTTGTGTCAGGCTCAGTCGTTCGCCGGTGCGCGTGACGCTGCGCGTTTCCATCAAAGTGGCGAACACCACCAGCAGATTGAGATCGAGTTCCTTGAAGCGCATGATCAATGACCGGGTTTATGCATCCTGCCCCGGATCATAGCTCAGGATTACGTCAGCACCTAGCTTCCCTGCAGCGCCAGACTGTTGGCGCGGGCGATTGCGCCAAAGACTGCAGCGCTTGGTTTTGCCGTTCGCGCGAATGTGACCGGGTCGACGCTGGCCAGGCCCATGTGCACGCGATAGCCGAAGATCCATTCGAAATTGTCGATCAGCGACCAGTGGATATAGCCGAGCACCGGCACGCCATCGTTCATCGCCGCTTTCAACCCGTGGAGGGCGGCGGGGATATAGCGCGCGCGGATCGTGTCATCGTCGACCGAGGCGCCATTTTCGGTGACCATGATCGGGCAGCGCGTCGCTGCATGGGCATAGCGCACGCTGTTGGCGAGCGAGGCCGGGTACATTTCCGCGCCGTTGACGCCTTTGACCGCGTCGGCGGGGACGGGCAGGCGGCCGTGGTCATCCCATTGCATGCGTTCGTAATTTTGCACGCCGAGAAAGTCGTCACCTTTGACCGCTTCGAGCCAGGGGCCATAGAGTTCTTCGCGCTTGGCGTCGCGCAGCGAATGCGCGCCCACCGCCTGATCGTCGAACATCGACAGGCTGACGCCGACCGGCAAATCGGGACGCACGCCCTTGATGGCGGCGCGGCCCGCCTTGTGCCCGGCGATCAGGTTGCGCGTGGTGAGCGGGATATCATCGATATCGATCGCGTTGCCGGCGGCAAACTTCGCAGCGCCATGCGCGCGCGCGGCGGCTTCGAGCATCGCGCGCTGCCCGGCGATGGCCGGCGGCGGCAGCACGACTTTGAGCACGTTCATGATATTGGGTTCGTTGAGCGTGAGCGCGTGGCTGATCCCGCCCGCCAGCGCCTGTGCCGATTTTTCGCAAAACCGCGCGAACAGGGCAGGGGCCTGGTTATTGGTCCAGCCGCCTGCCGCGGCAAACCAGATCGGCGTGGTGTAATGATTGAAAGTGACCACCGGGATCAGCCCGCGTTCGTGGCAGCCGTCGATGATCGCTTTGTAATGATCGAGCATCGCGCGGCTGAACTGGCCTTGCTCGGGCTCGATCCGCGGCCATTCGAGGCTGAAGCGATACGTGTTGAGCCCGATCGCCTTGACCAGATCGAGATCGCTGCGCCACAGTTCGAAGCTGTTGCAGGCATCGGCAGAAAGCTGCGCGTAAATCGTCGGGCGGATGTTTTCCAGCACCCAGCTGTCGGCATTGGTGTTGTTGCCCTCGATCTGGTGGCCCGACGTTGCCGCACCCCAGATGAAGCCTTTGGGAAACGCCGGGTCGAAGGGCTTCGCTCCGCTGGCGGCCAGTGCCGGGCTGGCGGCCAGCGCGGCCGTGCCGGCCAGCATCGTGCGACGGTTGATCATGGCAGGTCCTCGATAAATGCGGCAATTTCATGCTCCAGCCGGGTGTCGCTGGTGCCAAGGTGCATTGCCAGGGTGTAATGGTTGTGGTCGGTCATGATCACGCTGCGCGGAATAGTGCCGTGGCGCGCGCGACGATCGTTGAGCAAGCCAATGAATTCGGCCAGAAACCGGTCCGGATCGTATTGCGCGCAAGCGACCAGCAAAGGCACGCGCGTGGTCGCAATCGCTTCGAGCGGGGCCTTGTCGGGGTACGATGCGGCGGCGCCGTAATAGCGTTCATCGCGCGGATCGAGCGCGGTATAACCATATAGCCCCGACAGAAGCACCGCACCGCGGATCTGCGCGGCATGGT
>CAITOD010000334.1 GCA_903893935.1 uncultured Sphingomonadales bacterium | reverse complement strand
GAAAGTCGCCTGACGGCGACTGCGTGCCACCCACCGCCCCGCACCCCCGTCCCAACCGCCCATTGATGATACCCTGTGGGCGGTTGGGACGGGGGTGCGGGGCGGTGGGTGGCACTTTCGAAACCGCTTGTAATAGAATTGCAAGCGTTTGAAAAAAATCTGCGTGGCTTGGCAAAAAGCCAAGTCATCCGGCCTTGACGCGATCTATTCCAGCGCCGAGAGTTCGCCCCGTGGCCGGGGTAAGGTCAAATGCGCCTGACCAGAGCAGGCATGACTTGGGGAAAAGCGATGGCAGACGAAAGCAACGTCCGTTTCACCGAACGCGAAGCGCTGTTTTATCACAAAACTATTCGCCCCGGCAAAATCGAGATCATCGCCTCGAAGCCGATGGCAACGCAGCGCGACTTGTCGCTGGCCTATTCGCCCGGAGTCGCGGTGCCGGTGCAGGCGATCGCCGACAATCCGGCTTGCGCCTATGAATACACCGCCAAGGGCAATCTCGTCGCGGTAATTTCCAACGGCACCGCGATCCTCGGCATGGGCAATCTCGGTGCGCTCGCCTCGAAGCCGGTGATGGAAGGCAAAGCGGTACTGTTCAAGCGCTTTGCCGACGTCGATTCGATCGACATCGAAGTCGATACCGAAGACGCGCAGAAATTCATCGACGCGGTCACCCTGCTCGAACCGAGCTTTGGCGGGATCAACCTTGAAGACATCAAGGCGCCCGAATGCTTCATCATCGAACAGGCCTTGCGCGAGCGGATGAAAATCCCGGTCATGCACGATGACCAGCACGGCACCGCGATCATTTCGGCGGCCGGCCTGCTCAACGCCTGCTTCCTGACCGGGCGCGAGCTGAACGACGTCAAAGTCGTGGTCAACGGCGCGGGGGCGGCCGCAATCGCGTGCACCGCGCTGATGAAAGCGATGGGCGTGCGGCATGAAAACGTGATCATGTGCGACCGTTCGGGCGTGATCTACCAGGGCCGCGAAAAAGGCATGGACCAGTGGAAAAGCGCGCATGCGGTGCCGACAGAAGCGCGCACGCTGGAAGAAGCGCTCAAAGGCGCCGACATTTTCCTCGGGCTGTCGGCGGCCGGCGCGCTGAAGCCCGAATGGGTCAAGGACATGGCCCCGCAGCCGATCATCTTTGCGATGGCCAACCCCAACCCCGAAATCACCCCGCCCGAAGCCAAATCCGCGCGCCCCGATTGCATCATCGCCACCGGCCGGTCGGATTATCCCAACCAGGTCAACAATGTGCTGGGCTTTCCGTTCATCTTCCGCGGCGCGCTCGATGTGCGCGCGACGACGATCAACGAAGAGATGAAAATCGCCGCCGCGCGCGCGATTGCCGAACTGGCGCGTGAAACCGTGCCCGAGGAAGTCGCCGCCGCTTACGGCAAGAACCACCAGTTCGGGCTCGACTACATCATCCCTGCCCCGTTCGACCCGCGCCTGATGGAAGTGGTGTCTTCGGCGGTTGCCAAAGCGGCGATGGATTCGGGCGTGGCGCGGCTGCCGATCGAGGATTTCGACGCCTATCGCACCAGCCTCAAGGCGCGGCTCAACCCGACCACGTCGGTGCTCACCAATGTCTATGCGCAAGCGCGCCAGACCCCGCGCCGGATGGTCTTTGCCGAAGCCGAAAACGAAGTCATGCTGCGCGCGGCAATCCAGTACAATGATTTCGGCTATGGCACCCCGGTACTGGTCGGACGCACCCAGGCCGTGCTCGACAAGCTGGTCGAACTCGGCGTGTCGAACCCCGAAAGCTATGAAATCCACAATTCGGCGGTGTCGGACCTCGTGCCCGACATGGTCGCCTATCTCTATCCGCGCCTGCAGCGCCGCGGCTATCTCGAACGCGACGTGCGCCGCATGGTCAATCAGGATCGCAACGTGTTCGCTTCGCTGCTGGTCGCACTCGGCCACGGCGAAGCGCTGATTTCGGGCATGACGCGCACATTTGCGCAGACGCTGACCGAAGTGCGCCGCGTGCTCGACCCCAAGCCCGGGCATATCCCGTTCGGCATCCACCTGATGGTGG
>CAITOD010000333.1 GCA_903893935.1 uncultured Sphingomonadales bacterium | reverse complement strand
GCGGCAATTCGGGCGTCGAAGCCGCGATCGATCTGGCCGGGATCGTGGCGCATGTCACGCTGATCGAATTCGACAGCAGCTTGCGCGCCGATGCCGTGTTGCAAAACAAATTGCGCAGCTTGCCCAATGTGACGGTGATCGTGTCCGCGCTGACCACCGAAGTGCTCGGCGATGGCAGCAAAGTGACCGGGTTGGTCTATCGCGATCGCACCAGCGGCGAGGACCACACGGTAACCCTCGAAGGCATTTTCGTGCAGATCGGGCTCGTGCCCAACACCGAATGGCTCAAAGGCGCGGTCGCCATGTCGAACTATGGCGAAATCGAAATCGACGCGCGCGGCGAAACCAGTGTCCACGGCGTGTTTGCCGCGGGCGATGCGACGACGGTGCCGTACAAGCAGATCGTGATCGCGATGGGCGAGGGCAGCAAGGCGGCGCTTTCGGCGTTCGATTACCTGATCCGCCATTGACCGGTGCGAACAGCCGATTGCGCGCAATAGGCCGTGGAAAGCCGGGGCCGGGCTCTTGTGCCCGGCCCCGGCGCGGGTAAAGCCCGCCAGGTGAGCGCAACCATTGTCATCGGGGCCGACCGCACGGGCGCCCCGGTGCGGATCGATATCGAGGAATTGCTGGCGACCCGCCTGCTGGTGCAGGGCAATTCCGGGTCTGGCAAATCGCACCTGCTGCGCCGCCTGCTCGAACAGAGCGCGAGCCTGGTCCAGCAAGTGGTGATCGATCCCGAAGGCGATTTCGTCACGCTGTCGGACCGCTTTGGCCATGTCGTGATCGATGGCGCGGCGTATGATGCCGCCGAAATCGCGCGGCTCGCCGCGCGCATCCGCACGCACCGCGCCTCGGCCGTGCTCGCGCTCGACGGGCTCGATCTCGAAGCGCAGATGCGCTGCGCGGCGGTGTTTCTGGCCACCCTGTTCGATGCCCCGCGCGATGAATGGTATCCGGTTCTGGTGGTGGTCGACGAAGCGCAGATGTTCGCGCCCGCTGCCGCCGGCGATGTCGGTGACGATGTGCGCCGCCTGTCGCTGGGCGCGATGACCAATCTGATGTGCCGTGGGCGCAAGCGCGGTCTGGCCGGCGTGATCGCCACGCAGCGGCTTGCCAAGCTGGCCAAGAATGTCGCCGCCGAGGCGTCCAATTTCCTGATGGGGCGCACCTTTCTCGATATCGACATGGCGCGCGCCGCCGATCTCCTTGGCATGGAACGGCGCCAGGCCGAAACGATCCGCGATCTCGAACGCGGCCATTTTCTCGGGCTGGGGCCGGCGATTGCGCGGCGCCCGGTCTCGGTGCGCATTGCCGATGTCGAAACGCGCGCGCGCACGGTGATCCAGGGGCTGATGCCCTTGCCCGACCGTGCGGCGATGGATGATCTGGTGCACGCTGATACGCCATCGCCGGCCCCGCGCGTGATTTTCGAAGAACCCGCGCCAGTCGCGGCCAGTGACCTGATCGACCAGATCGCCGATCACCAGCCGCTGGCCGAACAGATCGAACCGACAAACGCGCCGAGCCTGTTCGAGGCGGAGGAGAACGCCGCCACGCTCGCCGACATCCTGCGCGATATGGCGGCCGAGCCCGATTGCACGTTTCAGGCGCCGGCCCAGTTGTATCAGGATTTCACGGTGCGTTGCCGGATGGCGCGGATTGCGCCGGGCACGATCGATCTGCCCGCGTT
>CAITOD010000332.1 GCA_903893935.1 uncultured Sphingomonadales bacterium | reverse complement strand
TCCCCCGTTCGGCAAACGGATGCTGCTCGACAACGGCTGGTTCCGCACGCTGGCGCGCGATCATGTGCACCATGTGAGCGGTGCCGTTACCGAAGTACGGCCGCATGGCGTGATCACCAGCGATGGTGTGGAGCGCAAGGCGGACGTTATCATCTGGGCCACCGGCTTTGATGTCGTCAACTTGCTCGCGCCCATGAAAGTCATCGGCATCGGCGGGCGCGACATTCACCAGGACTGGGATGGCGATGATGCGCGCGCCTATCTTGGCACAGTGGTGCCGGGCTATCCCAACTTGTTCTGCCTTTACGGCCCCAACACCCAGTTTGGCCATGGCGGCAGCCTGATCACCGTGCTGGAGCGGCAGATGCATTACGTCATGTCGCTGCTGAAACAGATGTTTGCGCAAAACATCGCGACAGTCGATGTGCGGCAGGATGTGCACGACGCCTATAACGCGCAAGTCGACAGCCTGCATGCGCGCATGATCTGGACATATCCCGGGGTCGAAAACTACTGCCAGAATTCCAAGGGGCGGATCGTGGTCAACAACCCCTTCCGCATCATCGACGTGTGGACGATGACCGAAACCGCCCGGCTGTCCGATTATGTGACCACGCCGATCGTTGCCGCAGCGGACTTCGCGTCGTGACAGACCTTGCCCTTGCGGATGCGGTGCTGGTGGAAGCGCAGGGCCCGGTGCTGGTCATCACGATCAACCGTCCGCGACAGCGCAATGCGGTCAACCATGCGGTTTCGGTGGCGATTGCAGCCGCACTCGACCGGCTGGATGGCAGCGATGATCTGGCGGTCGGCATTCTGACCGGGCAGGGCGGCAGTTTTTGTTCGGGGATGGATCTCAAGGCGTTTGTGGCCGGCGAACGGCCGGAACTCGATGGGCGCGGGTTCGGTGGCCTGACCGAACGAGCGCCGGCAAAGCCGCTGATCGCGGCGGTCGAAGGTCATGCGCTGGCGGGCGGCTGCGAACTGGCGCTGGCCTGCGATCTGATTGTCGCAGCGGACAATGCCTGGTTCGGGCTGCCCGAAGTCACGCGCGGGCTGGTTGCCGGATCGGGCGGCCTGGTACGTCTGCCGCGCCGCATTCCTTCGGCAATCGCGCTGGAATATGCCTTGACCGGGGCCTGGCTGCCGTCGGCCGATGCGCACCGCTGGGGGCTGGTCAACCGGTTGACCCCGGCCGGCGGCGCGCTGGCCGGGGCATTGCAACTGGCGGCGCAGATTGCCGCCAATGCCCCGCTTTCGGTCCGCATGACCAAGCGGATCGTTACCGAATCTGCTGACTGGCCGATGGATGGCATCTGGGCGCGCCAGCGTCCGCTGGCCGAAAGCGTGATCGGATCACGCGACGCTGCCGAAGGCGCGCGCGCCTTTGCGGAAAAGCGCGCGCCGGTGTGGCGCGGCGAGTAAGGGGGCGCGACCAATGGAACAGGTGCAGGCAGACGACGCGGGCATGGCCGTTCTGGGCGGCGGCACAATGGGTGTCGGCATTGCCTATGTCGCGGCGCAGGCAGGCTATGCGACATTGCTGGTCGAACCGGATGACCGGCGATAT
>CAITOD010000331.1 GCA_903893935.1 uncultured Sphingomonadales bacterium | reverse complement strand
CCGGGCCGGCTTCCGTCCAACCCCTTGTTGCGATGCAGTATCGGGCGATCATTCACGCTCGCCGGTTGTCTTGGTTGAGGTATCGCGATACAAAAGCGCCACCGACCACCCGGACAGATGGCCGGTCGGGTGGGGATGCATTATGCGGTTCGGACTTGTGCTTGCTCCGGTTCTGGCTGCGATGCCGCTGGCAACCGCAGTTGCGGATGTCGCCCCCGATGTCTCGGCCAGCCCGCCCGTCCGTGAACACGACCAATGGGTGGAAACCAACACGTACGAGCGCGCGCCTGCGGGCTGGCGCCAGACGCACGACCAGATCACGGTCGTGCACGTGATGGATGATGGCATCGCCATTGCGACACAGCAGGTCGGCGCCACCACCACGCCTGCTGAACGCATTGTCGGCCGCGACTGGAGCCGGTTCCGCAGCATCGGCGGCAAGGAAGTGGTGGTCAACCGGCCGCTCGCGTTCCCGCTCACCAGCGGCAAATCGTGGGAAGTGACTTACACCGACACCGCACCCGAAAACCGCACGCACCGTAGCGAAACGTTCGAAGAACATTACCGTGTCATCGGCGAAGAAGACATCGCTGTTCCCGCCGGGCATTTTCATGCGATCAAGATCGAAGCCAACGGCCATTGGACCGCGCAAATCGCGATCGGGCCCACCGCCGTTGCCGCCAGCCATGCCGACGCGGGTGGCGCCACATCGATCAGCACGGTCCGGACCCCGGTCCACGGGGCTGCCGAAGGCCGGCTTTACAAGGCCTTTTGGTATGTTCCCGAAGTGCGACGCTGGGTCAAATCGGTCGAAGAGTATTACGACGCCAACGGCAACCGCAACGAACGCTACACCAGCGAGCTGGAGGCTTGGCATCCCGGCGCCTGATCGCAACCGGGCCCTGGCCTGGTCGGAAACGGTCTTGCGCTGGCATGTCGTGCGTCTGCTCCTGCTGTCGGTGCTGCTCTATGCGGTGCGCGCGGCGCTGGTTGAAGCAGTCAAGCACCTTTACCATGCCACGCTGAACGATCTGTTCGCAATGCCGGCCATGACGATCCTGCCGGCTGTGCTGATCATCGCCGGGCTGTTTTTTGGCGCCTACGCAATATGGGTGCGGCTTGTTGAACACCGGGCGGTCCACGAGCTCGCGCGCAGAGGCGCGGCACGCGGTTTTGCAGCAGGGCTGGCGGGCGGCGCGGGCGCGCTGACCATTGTGTTTGCGATCATCGCGGCACAGGGCTGCGCGGTCTGGCGCGGCTATGCAGGGTTTGCCGGCACTGCATCGGCGGCCATGCTGCTGCTGGTCGGTGCCGGGGCAGAAGAAGTGCTGTTCCGCGGCGCGCTCTATCGTAATTGCGAAGCCTGGCTGGGGACGGCACCGGCGCTGGCGATTTCGGCCGCGCTGTTTGCCGCATCGCATCTCGGCAACACCGGCGTGACCCCGATAGCGGTGGTGTCGCTGGTGCTGGGCGGCGTGGTGGCAGGACTGATTTATGCGCTGACCCGCACGCTGTGGGTGCCGATCGGCGCGCATTTCGGGTGGAATTTCATGCAGGCGGGTGTGCTTGGCATTGCCGTATCGGGGCACGCGCTCCACGGCGTGATGCATTTTGCGCTGTCCGGTCCGGATTGGGCTGCGGGCGGATCTTTCGGAGCCGAAGGCACGCTGGCGGCGGTTATCACGCTGACCCTGATCGCGCTTGTGCTGGGCGCGCACGTTGTCCGGCATCGTCGCTGGGTGCGGCTCCGCTGGCAATGGATGGCGCCGCTTGCGCCTGCACTAGCGCCGGGTATCATGATTGCATGACCCGTCTTCTTCTCACCGCCAGCATGCTGTCGCTGCTGCTGGCCCAACCGGCCCTTGCGCAACTGTCCCCGCCCGAACAGCGGATGGTCGCTGCGGCCGATGCCGGGATCGCCGGCGATGTGGCGCTGCTCGAACGGCTGGTGGCGCAGAACAGCGGCACGCGCAATGTCGAGGGTGTGCGCAAAGTTCGCGATATGGTGCTGCCCGAATTCGCGGCACTCGGTTTTGCCACGTGCTGGGTGCCGATGGATGCGGTGCACCGCGCCGGGCATCTGATCGCCACGCATGCGGGCAAGACCGGCACCACGCGCATGCTG
>CAITOD010000330.1 GCA_903893935.1 uncultured Sphingomonadales bacterium | reverse complement strand
TCAAAGAAAATCGGACGTTGCACACTGGTCCCCGCGTCGTGATTGCGCGCCTATAGCACCGAGTTACCGCACATGCACAGCGTGGTTCGCTCTGGAACTGGGGAAGGCGCGGTGACGCCGCTTCAACTGCCCAGCGCGCGGTGGCAGGCAATCAGCGCCGAGGTCAATCGGGTTTGGGCCGCCAGCAGCGCGCGCGCGGCATCGATCCGCTGCGCTTCGGCCGCGACGAGCGCGATCCGGCTCGAATCCCCGGCGCGCTCGCGTGCGCGTGCCTTGGCCAAGAGATGGTCGGCCGTCGTATCGGCCAGTTCGCGCGCCGCGAGCGTCCTGCGCGCGGCGGCAAGCGCGATGAAGCCGTTTTCGACATCGCCGCCGGCCGCCAGGACATTGGCGCGATAGGCCGCCAGCGCTTCGCGTTCGGCACCGCGCGCGCCGGCGACTTCGCTATTGATCCGGCCAAAGTCGAACAGCCGCCAGCGTAATCCGGCGGCGCCGGTGATCACATTGGCCGAATTGCCGCCGAGCAGGGCCAGATTGTTGCTCGAAAAGCCGAACAGCGCCGAAAGGCTGAACTTGGGCCAGTATTCGGCAAGCGCAGCGCCGATCCGCGCGTGGCTCGCGCGCAGCCGCGCTTCGGCCAGCACGAGATCGGGGCGATAGCGCAGCACATCGGCGGGCGAGCCCGCGGCCGGTTCGCGCGCAACCGGCAAAGGGGCTGCTTCGGCAATGCCTTCGAGTTCGGGCAGATCGGTCCCGGCCGGGCGCCCGATCAGGATTGCCAGCCGGTTGCGCGCGGTTTCGACCGCGCCCTGGGCATTGGGCAGCGCCGCATCGATCGCTGCGAGTGCTGCGGTCGCCTCGTCCCCGTCGCGCTGCGCCGCATCACCGCGCCCGACCCGCGCCGAAACCAGGCTCAGCTGCTGGCCGATCAGTTTGCGCTGGTCCCGCAGCAGCGCATGGTCGGCGCGCGCGCTGCGCCATGCGACATAGGCATCGGCGATGGCCGCAGCGATCGCCAGCCGCGACGCGTCGAGCCCGGCGCGCGCGGCCTGTGCGTCGAACTGCGCGGCATGCTGGCGCCCGGCGAGGCCTCCGGCAAAATCGATATCCCAGCTCGCCGAAACGCCAAGATCGCCTTCGTTCTGCACGCGCGAGATCCCGGGCACATAAGGCACCAGCCGGCCCAGCCCGCTGTCGATCGACTGGCGCTGGCGCGCAATCGTGTCCTGCGTCTCGCCCGCCGGCAGCCGCGCCGCCCGCGCCCCGCCCGCCGCCGCGCGCGCCTGATCGAGCCGGGCAAGCGCGCCGGCAATATCGGGATTGTCAGCCAGCCCTGCCGCGATCAGCCGATCGAGCACCGGATCGGCAAAATCATGCCACCATGCGGTATTTTGCGCGCGCGGGGCAGAATTGGCCGCGCTCCACGCCGGGGCGAGCGGCAGATCGGGGGCGTGCCAGGGCCCGGCACCCGCGCAAGCGGCGAGCAGGAAGGTTATGGCGAGCAGGGGCTGCTTGCGGATCATGCGAGGGCTCCCCCGGACAGCGCGGGTGCTTCGGGTGCGTTGCCCGCGAGCAGCAGATAGAGCGCAGGCGTGGCGATCCGCGCGAGCAGGGTCGAGGTGATCAGCCCGCCGATCATCGTTACCGCCATCGGCGAATAGAGCCCGCTGCCTTCGATCGCGAGCGGCAGCAGCCCGCCGATCGCGGTGATCGAAGTCAGCAGCACCGGCAGAAACCGCGTCTCGCCCGCACGCTCGACCGCTTCGCGCATGGGCAT
The DNA here is from genome assembly GCA_903893935.1 of uncultured Sphingomonadales bacterium. GTDB lineage: Bacteria > Pseudomonadota > Alphaproteobacteria > Sphingomonadales > Sphingomonadaceae > Novosphingobium. The sequence goes on along the minus strand of CAITOD010000330.1, from coordinate 3,072 downwards.
GCCGTCGCGGCGCAATTGCTCGGTAAAATCGACCAGCAGGATCGAATTCTTGATCTCGATCCCGACCAGCGCGATCATCCCGACCGCGGCGGTAAACGACAGGCTGTTGCCGGTCAGCCAAAGTGCCAGCACCGCGCCGAAAAAGCCCAGCGGGATCACCGTTGCGACCGCCAGCACATTGCGGAAACTGCCGAATTCGAGCACCAGCACCGCGAGAATGCCGGCGGTTGCGACCACGATCGCGGGCAGCAGGCCGCCGAAGCTGCGGCCAGCACTTTCCGCCTCGCCCGCCACTTCAAGATGATAGCCGGGCGGCAGCGGGGCTGCCGCGTTGAGCCGCGCAATCGCGTCGCTGGTTGCGCGCGACACCAGCACGCCTTTGGCGACATAGGCTGTCAGAGTGACCGCGCGCTCGCGCTCGTGGCGCTCGATCGCGCCCGGGCCGCTGTCGAGCGTGATATGCGCGAGGCTTGCAAGCGGCACGCTGCCGCCCGCCATGGTCGGCACGAACACGCGATCGAGTGCGGCCATTTCGCGCCGGCCATTGATCGGCAGGCGCACGGTGACCGGGTACTGGTCGCCATCCTTGTCGCGCACGATCGCGGGCGCGGCGCCGCCGATCGCCAGCTGGACGGCCTGGCGCAAGGCGCCCGGCGCCACGCCCAGGGCGCGCGCACGCGCTTCGTCGACGGCAAGCCGCACATCGGTGCGGCGCGCGCGCAAGGGATTGGCCACATCGCGCAATTGCGGCATCGCGCGCAGCGCCGCTTCGCCTGCATCGGCGAGCCGGGTCAGCACGTCGATATCGGGCCCGACAATGCGCAAGGCGACTGGCGCCAGAATTTGCGGGCCCTGCACGAATTCGATCAGCTTGATCCGCGCGCCCGGCATCCGCGCGAAATCGGCGCGCAGGGCGGCCAGCACGCCGGGCGATGTGCGCGCATCCCAGCCGTGGAACGCGGCCGCCACTTCGCCTTTTGCCGGATCTTCTTCCGATTGCGGATTGTTGTAATAGAGCTGCGGATTGCCGCGACCGGCGTTCTCGACGGTCCAGGCGATCGAAGGTTCGCGCGCGACGCGGGTGGCCACGGCGTGCACCATGCGGTCGGTGGCAGCGAGCGCGGTGCCGCGCGGCATTTCGACCCGTACCAGAAATTGCGGCAAGTCGGCGGGCGGGAACAGGCTGCTGCCGATGGCGACCGTCAGCGGCACCGCGAGCAGCGCGATCAGCGCGATCAAACCCAGTGCGCGCCACGGCCGGTCGAGCGCGCGGTGCAACAGCGGGCTGTAAACCCGCTCGATCCCGCCGTGGAGCGCGCGCAGCAGACGGTTGCCCTGGTGATCGGCATCGCGCGGCAGGATGCGGCTGGCGACAAACGGCATCAGCGTGAGCGATACGATCAGCGATCCGCCGACCGTGCCCAGCACCGCCACCGGCATCGAGCGGATGAATTCGCCCGAGCCTTCGGGCAGTGCTACCAGCGGCAGAAAGGCAAACATCAGGCAGGCGGTGCAGCCCAGCACGGCGAGCGCGATCTGTCCCGTGCCCGCGATCGCGGCGTGCGTGCGGCTGGCGCCCTCGCGCAACCAGCGCGATACGTTCTCGATCACCACGATCGCGTCGTCGACCAGGAGGCCAAGCGACAGCACGAACCCCGCCACCGACAACTGGTTGAGATTGTAGCCCCCTGCCGCCAGCACCAGCACGCCGATCAACAGCGACACCGGGATCGCGATCATCACCACGCCCGCCGCGCGCCAGCCCAGCGGCAGCAGCGTGATCCCCACGATCACGAACGCGAGCAGGAAATCGCGCGCCAGCAGGTTCATGCGATGCCGCACATTGGTGGCTTGCGAAAACCCGGTTTCGATCCGCACGCTGCCGGGCAGCGTGCGGCGGAACGCCTCGGTCACGCTGGTGATCTGTTTCGACAGCGCGCCGATATCCTGCCGATCGCCCTGCGAGGCGGTGACCAACACCGCGCGATGGCCGTTGAACCGCACGACATGCGTCGGTTCGGCGGTTTCCCAGCGCACTTGCGCCACATCGCCTACGGTCAGAAGCTTGCCGCCGGGCGTAGGCAGCGGGACCTGGGCGACCGCTGCCGCATCGGCAAAGGCGCCAGCATAGCGCAAGTTGAACCGGCGATCGCCTGCGTTGACCGCGCCGATCGGGCTGTCGATCCCGGCCGCGCGCAAGGCATCGACGACAGCGCCGGGGTTCATGCCAAGTGCTGCCAGCCGCGTGCTGTCGAGTGCCACAGCAACCTCGCTTTGCGGAACCCCCCAGACTTCGGCGAGCCGGATGCCGGGGATGCGCGCGAACCGGTCGCGCAGATCGCGCGCCGCCTTGTCGAGCGCGCGCATCGGCAGCACGTCGCTGATCAGCGCGATTTCGACAATCGGGACATTGTTGGGCCGCGCGCGTTCGACTTCGAGCCGGGTCACGCCGGCGGGCAGGCTGGCGCGCAAGGCCGCAACTTCGCGCACGACTTCATCGTATTTGCGGTCGGTGTCGGTGCCCCACAGATATTCGGCGCGGATCACCGCGACCCCGTCGCTGCTGGTCGACGTGATTTCGCGCTTGGCATCGAGCCCGGCGAGCTTGTCTTCGAGCGGCTTGGTGACTTGTTGTTCAATGTCGCGCGGATTGGCGCCGGGCAGCACGGCGGTGACGATATAAAGCGGAAAGCTCAGCTGCGGGTCTTCGGTCTGCGGCAGCGAGACCAGGGTCAGCAGGCCGAGCGCACTGACCAGCAAGACCGCGAGGAGCGAGAATTGCCAGCGGTGGACGGCAAAGGCGATGATCGCCCTCATGCGCCGATCACCGCCACCGTTTCGCCCTCGCCGACAAAGCCGGCGCCGGCGGTGATCACGCGTGCGCCCGACGGCAGCCCGCCCACCAGCGCATCGCGATCGTCGAACCCGAAAAAACGCACCTGATGGCGCCGCGCGCGCCCGGCCGGATCGATCAGCCAGACGCTGGCCATGTCGCTGCTTGCGTCAATCAGCGCTTCGGCCGGGATGCGTTGTTGAGCGATTGTTTGCGCTGCGCCTGCAAATGCGACGGCC
>CAITOD010000329.1 GCA_903893935.1 uncultured Sphingomonadales bacterium | reverse complement strand
TTGCGCAAAGTCGTCGCCGGCGTGATAGCTCGACCGGGTCAGCGGGCTCGATGCCACTTGCAGGAAACCCTTGGCGCGCGCGATCGCACCATAAGCGGCAAACGCCTTGGGCTCGACAAATTCGATCACCGGCGTGTGCTTCGGTGTCGGTTGCAGGTATTGCCCCATCGTCAGAAAATCGATCCCGGCCGAGCGCATGTCGTCCATCACCTGGTGCACTTCGAGCCGTGCTTCGCCGAGCCCGAGCATGATACCCGACTTGGTGAACAGCCGCGGATCGTGGCGCTTCACTTCCTCGAGCAGCCGCAGCGACGCGTAATAGCGCGCACCCGGGCGGATCGTCGGATAGAGCCGGGGCACGGTTTCGAGATTGTGGTTGTAGACATCGGGCCCGGCGGCAACGATCGCCTCGACCGCAGCAAGCATCTTGCCGCGAAAATCGGGGGTAAGGATTTCGATGGTCGTCTCGGGCGTGCGTTCGCGCAGCGCGCGGATCACTTTGACAAACTGCCCGACGCCGCCATCGGGCAAGTCATCGCGATCGACCGACGTGATCACGATGTGCTGCAGCCCGAGCCGCGCCGCCGCTTCGGCGACATGCGCGGGCTCGCTTGCATCAACCGCACGCGGCATTCCGGTCTTCACATTGCAGAACGCGCAGGCGCGCGTGCAGACATCGCCAAGAATCATCACCGTCGCGTGCTTTTTGGTCCAGCATTCGCCGATATTGGGGCACGCCGCCTCTTCACACACGGTGTTCAGCTTCAGATCGCGCATCAGCGCGCGCGTTTCGCCATAGCCTTTGCTGGTGGGCGCTTTGACGCGGATCCAGTCGGGTTTGCGCGGGCGCGGGGCTGCGACCTGGGTGCTGCTGCGTGGTTCTGTCATAATGAGTGAGATAAGCGTTTGGCGCGCCGAATTCCACCCTGCACCGACACGCTTGCGCACAGGGGTAGTTTGGCGCCATGGGTCGGGCGATTGATGTTGTGAAAAGACCCCGGACAATGCCCCAAGCCCGCTCCCCCGAACTCGACCACCTGATCGCCGGTTACCGCCGGTTTCGCGAACAGGGCTGGACACCCAAACGCGAACGCTGGCGCGAACTGGGCGAAGGCCAGCACCCGCGCGTGATGATTATCGCGTGTTCGGACAGCCGCGTCGACCCGGCGCAGATTTTCGACACCGATCCGGGCGAAATGTTCGTGGTGCGCAATGTCGCCGCGATGGTCCCGCCGTTCGAGACCGCACCCGGGTTGCACGGCGTATCAGCCGCGCTCGAATTCGCCGTCCAGGTGCTCAAAGTGCGCGAAGTGATCGTGCTCGGCCACGGCATGTGCGGCGGCTGCCAGGCCGCGCTCAGCCAGAGCCTGCAAGGCGCCGAACCGGGCCAGGGCGGATTTATCGCCGACTGGATCGGCCTGCTTGACCATGCGCGCGAGGAAGTGATTGCCTGCCACGGCACCACCGGCCCCGCCGCCGAACGCGCGATGGAACTGGCCGGCGTGCGCACCAGCCTTGCCAACTTGCGCACGTTTCCGTGCATCCAGATCAAGGAATCGCGCGGCACGCTGCGGCTGACCGGCGCGTTCTTCGCGATCAGCGACGGCGTGCTGCACGTGCTCGACGAATCAACCGGCGCGTTCGCCCCGATCGACTGACTTTATCCTCCCCGGCACGGGGAGGGGGACCATGCGAAGCATGGTGGAGGGGGCTTTCGGCTTGGCGCTATCAAGCCGGGCAAACTGCCCAGGGCATCACCCCTCCACCACCCTGCGGGCGGTCCCCCTCCCCGTTCCGGGGAGGATCAAG
>CAITOD010000328.1 GCA_903893935.1 uncultured Sphingomonadales bacterium | reverse complement strand
GTCTGGCCCGCAGCCTGGCGCGATCAGGCAAAGGAGGGCCGGGCGTGATGGCACGGTATGGAAAAACGGCGCTGGCAGCAGCGCTCATGGTTGTGCCCGCCGCAGCGGTCATGGCCGATCCGCCGCCGCCGCCGCCCTATCAGATGCGCGCGGCAGCGCCGGCGGGCGATCGGCTGGCGGCCGGGCGCGACGGCCGCGCGCTGTTCGAAAACCATTGCGGCTATTGCCATCTGACGTTCGGCATGGGCACCAATCTGCTGGTCAAGCAGCGGCTTGCGGTTGGCGCCAGCCCGGCTACTGCGCTGCTCGCCAATCGCGACGATCTGACCGCTGCCTATGTCCACGCGATCGTGCGGATGGGCAAAGGGGCGATGCCCCCGCAGACGCGCGTCGATGTGACCGATCGCGAGCTTGACAGCATTGCCGCCTGGCTCGGGAGGGGCAAGTGAAGCTCGCCCGCAGAAGCCTGATCAAGGCCGGGCTGGCATCATCGGGCGCGATCGGGTTTGCGCCGCTCGCGCGTGCCCTCGCTTTGGCCGACGTGGCGATCCACGACAGCCGCTGGTCGTTCGCAGCACCGGCACCGGCCGGCCGCGTGATCGATCTGGTCGACGAGCGGCGCAATTGCTGGGCGACGATCCGCAGCGGCATGGGCCGCGCGCAACGGATCGAAGGCCTTGCCCTGTGGAGCGATTATGTGATGATCGCGCACGAACTCGAACGACGCGGATTTCGCCGCGCGGCCGAAACCCGGCAGGGCCGCTTGTGGCGCTTTACGTTATTGCGCCAGAATCAGCGCATCGAGCGCGATAACCCCCTCGCCTGACGGGTAGAGGATCACCGGGTTGAGATCGAGCTCGGCAAGCCGCGGCTCGCTGTCGAGCAGGCGGCCGACAGTGACGATCAACCGCGCGAGTGCGGACACATCGAGCGCGGGTGCGCCGCGCCAGCCCGCGAGCAGTGCCGCGCTCTTGAGCTGACCCAGGCCTTCGATCACTTCGGCTTCGGTCATGTCGGGGGTGAACAGCCGCACGTCCTGCAGCACTTCGGCGGTCACCCCGCCGAACCCGGCCAAGACCACCGCACCCCATTCGGGGTCGTTGCGCCCGCCCACAATCATTTCGACCCCGCGCGGCCCCATCGCCTCGATCAGCACGCCATCGAGCGTGATCGTGGCATCGTAGGCCGCAACGCTCGCAAACATGCGCTCCCACGCGGCGTGCACGGCACCGGCATCGGCGAGATTGAGCATGACCCCGCCCGCATCGCTCTTGTGGCTCAGGGCGCTCGCTTGCGCTTTCATCGCCACCGGATAGCCGAGCGCCTCGGCCGCAGCGATTGCCGCCGCGACATCGGCCGCAAACGCCCTTTGCGGAAACGGCACGCCGAGCGGTTCGAGCAGCGCTTTCGACCGGTATTCGGGGATGACGCCCGCATGATCGGCGAGCGCGGGCAGCGGCAGCGGCGTGATTGCCGCAGCTTCGGCCGGGGCGCATTGCACGGCGAGGCGCGCGAGTGCTGCCAGCACGCGCTCGGTGGTCGGAAACCACGGCACGCCGCGCTCGCGCAAGGCGGCGATATAGTGCGCGGGCATCCGCGCGCCTTCGTCGAGCCCGGCAAAGATCATCGGCTTGGTGAGCGTGCGCCCATCGAGCGCGGCGAGGATCGCGGGCAGCTTGATGTCGGCGGTCGCCGGATCGGACTGGATGATCCCGGCGACCACTGCGCCGACGCGGTGATCGTCGAGCAGCGAAGTGATCACATGGGTGTAGAGCGAAGGCTGGCTGAGCCCTTGCGCGGTCAGATCGAGCGGATTGCTGACCGGCACGAACGGCG
>CAITOD010000327.1 GCA_903893935.1 uncultured Sphingomonadales bacterium | reverse complement strand
ATTGCCTCGCTTGCCTATGACGGGCGGCGGCGCACACTGTTCAGCGAGGAATTCGTGGCACTGCTCAAGATGGTCGACCGCGGCGTGCCCCGCTCGCGCCTGCAGGGCAGCTGGGCCGGGGCTTTCGGCAATCCGCAGTTCCTGCCTTCGGTCTATCTGCGCGTGGCGCAAGATGGCGATGGCGACGGGTTTGCCGATATCTGGACCAGTCGTGCCGACACGCTCGCCTCGATTGCCAATTATTTCCGCGACGCCGGCTGGCGGCGCGGCGAGCCCTGGGGGCTGGGCGTATCGGTGCCGGCGGGGTTCGACCGCGCTGCTTTGGCGACAAAGTTGATCTCGCCGCGCTGCCCGCAAGTGTTCGTGCGCCATTCGCGCTGGCGCACGATCGCCGAATGGCGCGCAAGCGGCGTGGCGCCGGTCCATGGCGTGTGGCCCGACGACAGCGTGCAGGCGACATTGTTCGAGCCCGACGGCCCCGGGCACCCGGCGTGGCTGCTAACCGGAAATTATCGGGTTATCCTCGATTACAACTGTTCAAACTTCTATGCTCTTTCGGTAGGATTGCTCGCCGATGAAATCAGTCACTAGCGCCACGCTGCTTGTCGCGATCGCCGGCCTTGCGCTGGCCTCTTGCCCGGCAAGTGCTGCGCGATCGAAGCCCCCGGCAGAGCCCACGTATGGCCCCGAGGCGGATTATCCGGTCCTGGTGGGCGATCCTTATGTGATCGGCGGCGTGACGTACACGCCATCCGACACGCTCAATTATGACGCGGTCGGCTATGCCCATGCCGCGACCGAGGGCAGCGGGATCAGCGGCGCGCACCACACGCTGCCTTTGCCCTGTTATGTCGAAGTCACCTCGCTCGATAGCGGGCACACGATCGTGGTGCGGCTCGACCGGCGCGGTCCGATGAACGGCAAGCAACTGGTCGAACTGTCACCCGCAGCCTGGGCGCAACTGGGCTTGCCCGCCGGCGCCGATGCGCCGGTGCGCGTGCGGCGGGTCAATCCGCCCGAAACCGAACGCGCCGCCTTGCGCGTGGGCAATCGCGCGCCCGAACGAATGGAAACTCCGCCGGGCTTGCGCGCGGCGTTGCGCCGCAAGCTGGGGCTGGCCATGCCGGGCGCACCCGACGAACCGCCCTCGACCACGCTGGCGGGCGGACCCGCGCCTGCGCCGGTGCGGACATTACCCCCGGCGCCCAAACCTGTCGTGGTGACCAAACCTGGCCCGCCCCCCGCGCCAGTGCCTGCACCGGCCCCACCCAAACCGGTGCCACCCAAACCGGTTCCCCCGGCCGCATCGCATGCCGAAGCAAAACATCTGATCGTGCAAGTCGCCGCGTTTTCCTCGCAAGAGCGCGCCAAAAAGGCCGCCGCGGTGGTCGGTGGCGAAGTCGAACCCGCCGGCAAGCTGTGGCGCGTGCGGATTGTCGTGGCTGGCGAGGATGAGGCGCGCGCCGCACTGGCGAAGGTGAAACAGTCGGGCTATGCGGGGGCCTTGATCCTGCACCACGACTGATCGCGGGCAGGGCGCTTGTTGCCAGAGAGTGTCGCCGCCACCGATGAAACGCCCGATTTCGAATGTTGTAGCGGCGTTGATCGTCCTGGTGGCTGCCCCGGCACAGGCGCGCAGAACGGCAGCGGCGCCGGCCGATCCCGCAGTCCTGCCCGAAATCACCGCGCCTGCCGCCTATATGGTCGATGTCAATTCGGGCCGCGTGCTGTTTTCGCGTGACGCGCATCGGCGTTTTGTGCCGGCGTCGCTGACCAAGATCATGACCAGCTACGTCGCGTTCGAACTGATTGCGGCGGGCAAATTGTCGCTGAACCAGACATTCACGATGCGCCCCGAAACCTTTCGCCAATGGCACCGCGTGGGCAGCACGATGTTTCTCGGCAACCAGAGCCGCACCACGGTGGCCGACCTGCTCGAAGGCATTGTGACCGTTTCCGCCAACGACGCCTGCGTGGTCATCGCCGAAGGGATCGCCGGATCGGTGCCGGCGTTCACCGAAATGATGAATGGCGAAGCGCGCAAGCTGGGGCTGCACGACACCCATTTCCACACCCCCAATGGCTGGATGGACCAGGGACAGACGTATGTTTCGGCCGCCGATTTGGCCACGCTGGCAAGCGCGCTGATCACGCGCCATCCCGATCTCTATCATCGCTTTTACGGGCACGAACGCGCCGAATTCAACGGTATAGCGCAGAACAATCACAATCCGCTCTATGGCCACACTCCGGGTGCCGACGGGGTCAAGACCGGGTTTACCGGCGAAGCGGGCTATGGTTTTGTCGGCTCGGTCGAACGCGGCGGGCGGCGGATCGTGTTTGTGCTCGGCGGCTATCCGCGCCCCAGGGAACGCGCCGACCAGTCGCGGCGCTTTGCCGAATGGGGCTTTGCCGCGTGGGATTCGCATCCGCTGGTTGCAGCCGGCGCGCGGCTTGCCGCTGCGCCGGTGCAGGGCGGCACAGCGCGCGCGGTCGATCTGATTGCGCCGCGCGGCTATGCGATTACCGTGCCGCGCGGCGAGCATCCGCGCTATACACTGGCGATCCGCTACAAGTCGCCGCTCACCGCGCCGATCGCCAAAGATGTAGAGGTTGCCACGCTGATCGTCCGCGCACCCGGGCAACCGATCGAACGCCTGCCGCTGGTTGCGGCATCGGCGATCGGTGCGGGCGGGGTGCTCGATCGGCTGCGCGACGGTTTTGCCGCGATCACCGGGGCGGGGGCAAAGCCATGACGCGGGGTCGGTTTATCGCGCTCGAAGGCGGCGAAGGCGTCGGCAAGTCGACCCAGTTGCGCCTGCTTGCCGAAGCCTTGCGCGCGCGCGGGCATGGCGTGGTCACCACGCGCGAGCCGGGCGGCACGCCGGGCGCCGAAGCGATCCGCGCGATGCTGCTCGATCCGGCGGGCGAGGGCTGGGGGCCCCGCGCCGAGGCGCTGCTGTTTGCCGCCGCGCGCGCCGATCATGTCGATCGGCTGATCCGCCCCGCGCTCGAACGCGGCGACTGGGTGCTGACCGACCGCTATCTCGATTCGAGCCGCGCCTATCAGGGTGGCGGCAGCGGCCTCGCCGACGCCGATCTGCTGGCTTTGCATGCCATCGGCAGCCAGGGGTTGCTGCCCGATCGCACCGTCCTGCTCGAACTCGATCCGGCGCTGGTGGCAGCGCGGCTGGCCGCGCGCGATCAAGGTCTCAGCGACCGGATTGGCGGGCGCGATGCCGCCTATCACGCGCGCGTTGCGGCGGCGTTCCGTGGCTTCGCCAGCGCGGAGCCCGATCGTTTTGCCGTAGTCGATGCCGATGGAGCGCCCGAGGCGGTGCATGCACGCGTGCTGGCGGCACTGGACGCATGAGCAAAGCGCTGGTTGGCCATGACGCGGTGTGGCGCGCATGGCACGCGGCACGCGCCGGGCGCCGCATGCACCACGCCTGGATGCTGACCGGGCGCGAAGGGCTGGGCAAGACCGCGTTTGCGCGCGCGGCCGCGGTCGATCTGGTGGCCGAACCGGGCGTGGCGCAACCGCCGGCTGAACACCATCCCGACATTCACTGGCTGATCCCGCTGCCTGCCAACGAAGATGAAGCCAAGAAGCGCGATGAAGGCCGGGCTTATGCCACCAAGCGCAATATCGCCATCGATCAGGTGCGCGACATGCAGCGGCGGCTGGTCACGCGCCCGACGCTGGGCGCGCGCCGCGCGGTGATTGTCGATGCGGCCGACCTGCTCGAAAAGGCCGCCGCCAATGCGCTGCTCAAAAGCCTTGAGGAACCGCCGCAGGGAACCTTTTTTCTGCTCGTCGTGCACCAGCCCGGGCGGCTGCTGCCGACAGTGCGATCGCGCTGCCAGATGCTGCGCTTTCGCACGCTCGATGTGCAGGAAATGGCCCGGGCGCTTGATCTCGGCGCGCCGGGGCTCGATGCGCTGACGCGCGAGGCGGCGATTGCGGTCGGGGCCGGCTCGCCGGGTGCAGCTTTGGCGTTTGCCGAGCAGGACCTTGGCAAAGCCTGGCAGATCATGCGCCAGATCGTGGCGGGCGGCGATCCCGATCTCGCTTTGCGGAGCGCACTCGCCGCCGCGATCGGTGGTCGGCCTGATCGCGAACGCCAGATGGCCGCACTGACCGCCGCGCGGATGGTGCTGGTTGACGCCATGGGGCAGGCAAAGGCCCCCGCTGCCTTGGCGGATGCGCACGCAGCACTGGTGGCTTTGGCGCGCGAGGCGCCGACCTATAACTATGATCCCGGCCTGCTGATGCTCGAAATCGGTGCCTTGCTGGCAGGCGTCGCGCGCACTAGGGAAGGCGTCAACTAACTGCCTCGCCAAAAGGAAGTGAACGTCCCGATGGGCGAACCCTATTACCTGACCACCGCGATCTCGTACCCCAACGGGCGTCCGCATATCGGCCATGCCTATGAAGCGATTGCGGCCGATACCACGGTGCGGTTCATGCGTTCGACCGGCCGCGATGCACGGCTGCAAACCGGGACCGACGAGCATGGGCTGAAAATGGCGCAGAAAGCGCGCGAACTGGGTATTCCGGTCGCGCAGCTTGCCGACGGAATGTCACAGCATTTCCGCGATATGTGCGCGGCTTTGCATATTCAGCCTGATGTTTTTTTGCGCACCACCGAGCCGCGCCATCACCGCGCCACGCAGGAACTGTGGCAGCGGATGAAAGCCAACGGCGATCTCTATCCCGATCGCTACGAAGGCTGGTATTCGGTTCGCGACGAGGCGTTCTACCACGAAAGCGAGCTGGTTGCGGGTGAGGGCGGCGCAAAGCTCTCGCCGCAGGGCACGCCGGTCGAATGGACCGTCGAGGAAAGCTGGTTCTTCCGCCTGTCGGCTTATGGCGAGCGGCTGCTGGCGCTGTATACCGACAACCCCGATTTCATCCGCCCGGAAAGCCGGCGCAACGAAGTCATGCGCTTTGTCGAGGGTGGCCTGCGCGATTTGTCGGTCTCGCGCAGCAGTTTCGACTGGGGGGTCAAAGTTCCGGTCGAACCGGGCGAGGCCGAAGGCCACGTCATGTATGTGTGGGTCGATGCGCTGACCAATTACCTGACCGGGCTCGGCTGGCCCGATGAAACCGACGATTTCAAGCGGTTTTGGCCGGCGGACGTGCACCTGATCGGCAAGGATATCGTGCGGTTCCACGCGGTCTATTGGCCGGCGTTCCTGATGAGCGCGGGTTTGGAATTGCCAAAATCGGTGTTCGGCCACGGCTTTGTCCTCAATCGCGGGCAAAAAGAGTCGAAATCGCTTGGCAATGTGACCGATCCGCTGGCGCTGGCCGAGCGCTTCGGGGTCGATCCCTTGCGCTATTTCCTGATGCGCGAAATTGCGTTCGGTCAGGATGGGTCCTATTCGCCCGAGGCAATCGCGTTGCGCTGCAACGCCGAACTTGCCAACAGCTATGGCAATCTGGTGCAGCGCACGCTGAGTTTGATTTTCAAGAATCTTGGCGGCGTTCTTCCTCGTCTTGATCATTACAATGCTACGCAAGATGCACCGCTGATTCACACAAAGCGGACGTTTCTGGACGACATGTGCAAGCAATTCAGGGTGCTAAATTTTTCCTCTGGACTGGAATCGTGGGTTCAGGTCGTATTTGCTTGCAACCGATATATTGATGAGCAGGCACCGTGGGCGTTGCGTAAAACCGATCCTGAGCGGATGGAAGCAGTGCTAGCCGTCTTGTTTATTTGTATCCGTGACCTGGCTATCGCGATCTCGTGCGTCGTGCCGACGGCTGCTGCTCAAATCCTGCAACAGAT
>CAITOD010000326.1 GCA_903893935.1 uncultured Sphingomonadales bacterium | reverse complement strand
GGCGCCCTTTTCGTTGCGGGGCAAAATGCCCCTTTCTTGCTACGGGATGAACGGTGGGCCGAACGCGGTGAAACGATCCCCGACGGGGTTCGCGAATCCCCTGGGGGCCGTAGGTATGGTTGCATGCTGCACTCAAGAATCGCCTGCGCCTTCGCTGCCCTGCTTGCCCTGACCGGTACGATCACACTTCCCGCCGCCGCGCATGCGCGCGTGCAGTGCGTCGCTTATGCGCGGCAGATTTCATCGGTGCAGCTGTCGGGCAACGCGCGTGACTGGTGGGGCCATGCCGAGGGCGTCTATGCCCGTGGCCATGCCCCGCGCGCCGGCGCGGTGCTGGCGTTTCGCGCCACGCATGCCATGCCGATGGGCCATGTCGCGGTGGTCAGCAAAGTAATCGACGAGCGCCATGTGCTGATCAACCATGCCAACTGGTCGCGCCCGGGCATGGTCGAACACGGTGTCATGGCGGTCGATGTGTCAGAAGCCGGCGACTGGTCGCAAGTGCGCGTGTGGTATGCCAACACGCATTCGCTGGGCCTGCGCCCCTCGCCCGCGTTCGGCTTCATCTATCCGGCCGCCGAAGCCGCGCACACCATCGAGCTTGCCGACGCCAACTGAGCGCGTTTGCGTCGGTGTCTGGTCAGGCTGAGCGGAGCACGCGCACGGGCCTTGCCAGCAGCGCGCGCATGGCTTCAGCCGGCATCGCTTTCCAGAACAGATAGCCTTGCGACATTTCGCAGCCGGCGGCTTGTACCAGCCGGCGCTGGGTTTCGGTTTCGACGCCTTCGGCCACCACGCGCATGCGCAAGCTGCGCCCGAGCGAAGCGATCGTGCACAAGATGGCATTGGCATCGCGATCGCTTTCGATGTTCGACACGAACGAACGGTCGATCTTGATCCGTTCGAACTGGAACGAGCGCAAATAGCTGAGGCTCGAATAACCGTTGCCGAAATCGTCGAGCGCGATGCGAAACCCCATCCGGCCAAGTTCGCGCAGCGTGGTCAGCACTTGATCCGACCGGTCGAGCATCACGCCTTCGGTGATTTCGAGCACCACGCGCGACGGATCGATGCGCGAATCGGCTACGATCGCCGCCATAGTCGCCACAAAATCGCCCGCCATGATCTGGATCGGCGACAGATTGACCGAGATATCGCATGCGGGCCAGGTGCTGCATTCGGCAAACACCTCGCGCAACATCCAGGTCCCGAGCAGGATCATCAGCCCGCCCTGTTCGGCGATCGGCACGAACAGATCGGGCCGGATCGCGCCGCGTTCGGGATGATACCAGCGCAACAACGCTTCCACCCCGACGATGTCGCCGCTGACGGTGCCGACAATCGGCTGATAGGCGACCGAAAGCTCGTTGCGCGCGATCGCGCGACGTAGTTCCATTTCGAGCTCGAGCCGCAATTTGACGCTCGCGTCCATGTCGCTGGTAAAGCAGCGATAGCGCGACCGGCCACGCTGCTTGGCACGATAGAGCGCGATATCGGCGCGGCGCAGCAGTTCGCCGGGGTCTTCGCTTTGCGCGGGGCCCCAGCTGATACCGCACGAGCAGGTGACGTCGATCGAATTGCCCGAAATCACGAACGGTTCCTGCAGCAGCGCCATGATCTGCCGGCCCAGCTGGTCGGCCATCGCGCGCCCACCTTCGCCGCGCCGCAACACGACAAATTCGTCGCCGCCAAACCGCGCGATGAAATCGCTGCCGGGCAGCATCCGGCGCAGCCGCAGCGCAACCTGGCGCACCAGTTCATCGCCGACATGGTGCCCCAGCGTGTCGTTGACCACTTTGAACCCGTCGAGATCGATATAGCCGACAAACACATCGCCGCGCAGTTTGCCGGCGCTGCAGGCCGCCAGATCCTGCCGTAGCCGATGCATGTAGTGCACCCGGTTGGGCAGGCCCGACATCGCATCGTGCATGGCATTGTGTCGCGCCTGCGCTTCGCTCGCCAGCAGTTCGCGGGTGGCCCGCCAGCTGCGTTTCAGCACCACGCTGCCGCCGATCAGCACGCCCAGGAACAGCAGGATCCACGCCCACAGCATCGGCGCCGAACGGTGCCCGATGGTCGGCCCGGGGCTCTTGGCAGTCCAGCGCAGCCAGCCGAGGCGCGTGCCATCGACGCCGGCGAGCACGATCGTGTTGTCGCTCCGCGCAGCATCGGGTGCCAAAGTCAAAGACAGATCGGGCAGCAGCAAGTCGCGCCGCATTTGCGCGGTGGCGGCGGCATCGAACGGGCGCAGCGTCACGAAATAGACAGGCGAATGGTTGAACAGCCCCACCACGTGATCGGGCACGATCGACCCGACCGTGATCACTTCTACCTGCCCGCCCGAACGCAGCAGCCCGCCCGCCCAGCGCGGCAAAGGCATTCGCGTGCGATCGACCGGCCAGGCCGATCCATCGCTCAGCTGCGTCAGCCCCGCGGCAATGCCCAGCGTGTTGCCCGGCGCCATGCTGGCAGCGATCAGTGCGCCGGCCGAACGCGGCAGCGCGCCAAGGGCATGCGGGTCGACCGGGCGCCCGTTTCGCCAGGCGCGCAGCAAAGTGCCGTCAGCGCGTATCAGAAGAGCCTGATCGGTGTGGTAGGTCGAAAAGGCATAGCGCCCGAATTCGCGATCGACCCAGGCCCGGTCGCCGGGCGATGCCAGCACGCGATCGACACGGCTGATCGCTTCGTCCCAGTTGATCAGCCCCATCTGCGCGCTGACATCGGCCTCCATTGAGCGATGGAGGAAGCGTTGCACCAGCTGGCGTTCGTCTTCGCGCGACAGATCATCGGCATCGGCGATGGCATGCTGCAACGCCACCATCAGCGCCACCGAAAGCGCAATCAGCCCCAGAAACGTCGCCAGCGCGACCCAACCGGTGCGGAGCCCCGTTGCGATTTGTCGTTCCGCTTCAGTGCGCCGGAATGCGATAGGGCCCATGCGAATTGCTATAGACGACAGCATGCCAACAAATGGTTAGCGCCGCCCCCTGCGCAGACGTACGCAAACCATCGTATTGATGGCAGATTCATGACAACGGGTTGCAAGCCGCCACCGATCTTGCAAATTCCGCCGGCACCGCCAAAGTGGCCCGGAACGGCCCGAACGGACTCGTGGCCGTCGGAGGTAACATGCGCGAACTCTTGCAACACTACATCGATGGACAGTGGGTCGATAGCGAAGGCGGCCGCCGCTACGAAGTGATCAACCCCGCGACCGAAGAAGCGTGCGCGGCGATCACGCTCGGCAGCCAGGCCGATGTCGACAAAGCCGTCGCCGCCGCCAAGCGTGCCTTTGCGAGCTACAGCCAGACCCCGCTGGCCGAACGCAAGGCGCTGCTCGAACGGATCATCGCCGAATACAAAAAGCGCATTCCCGATTTCGCCGCGGTGATCAGCGAAGAAATGGGCGCCCCGATCAGCTTTGCCGGAACCGCGCAGACCGGTGCGGGCATCAGCTATCTGGCCGGCACGCTCGAAGCGCTCGACGGCTTCGTGTGGGAAGAATCGATCGCCGGCGGCGCCGGGCGCATCGTTTACGAACCGATCGG
>CAITOD010000325.1 GCA_903893935.1 uncultured Sphingomonadales bacterium | reverse complement strand
CGGCCGGATCAGCGTCGATCCGCTGGCGCCGGGCCTATGGCGCGCCACCGCGCGCTATGGCTTTATGGAGCGGCCCGACATTCCGCATGTGTTCGACCGCTGCTGTGCGCTCACGGGCGCGATCGACCCGGCCGAAGTCACCTATTATGTCGGCCACGACACGCTGGTTGCACGCGAAGACGGTCGCGCAATCCCCGCCTGGCAGCGCAATATCTATGCCTTCATGGCGCGCAACAGCGCGCGGATGAGCGCCTACTTCCGCTTGCCGCCCGACCAGACTGTCGAGATTGGCCGCACTGTCGCGATCTGAGACCGCGCCGGACTGCCCGACCGTTCAGCCATGCGCCAGAGCCGCAAGGCGCAGCAGGTGCTCGACCAACCCGTCAAGCTGATCGAGCCGCACCGCGTTGGGGCCATCGGAAAGTGCCTGCGCCGGCTCGGGATGCGTTTCGAGAAAAAGTCCGGCGACACCCACGGCGACCGCGGCGCGCGCCAGCGGGGCGACGTGTTCGCTCTGGCCACCCGAACTCGTGCCATTCGCACCGGGCAATTGCACCGCGTGGGTCGCGTCGAACACCACCGGGCAACCTGTAGCGCGCAGCTCGACGAGCGCGCGCATGTCGACCACCAGATTGTTGTAGCCGAACATGGTGCCGCGCTCGCACACCGCAAAGCGGTCTTCGCCAAGGTTAGCCGCGCGCGCGGCGGCGCGCGCTTTGGCAACGACCTGGGCCATGTCGCCCGGTGCCATGAACTGCGCTTTCTTGATGTTGACCGGTCGCCCGCTTGCGGCGGCGGCGGCAATCAGATCGGTCTGGCGGGCGAGGAACGCGGGCGTTTGCAGCACGTCGACGGCTTGTGCGACGGCGGCCACCTGGCAGACTTCGTGCACATCGGTCAGCACGGGAAGCCCGGTGCGATCGCGCACGCGGGCGAGCACTTCGAGCCCGGCATCGAACCCGATGCCGCGAAAACTGGTGTGCGCGCTGCGGTTGGCTTTGTCGAAGCTGGCTTTGAATATCACCGGAATGGCGAGCCGCCGGGCAAGCCGCGCGAGATGGTCGGCGATGGTCAGGCACATGGCCTCGCTCTCGATCACACAGGGCCCGGCGATCAGGAACGGGCGCGCCATGTCGCCCAGGCGATGCCCGGCGATCTGCATCAGGCGATGCCGAGCTCGGCGAGCACGCGTTCGATCTGCGGCACATCGGCGGGGTGGTTGCATTCGATCGGGTCCCACGCGGGCGCGGGGCACGCTGCCACACCGATCGTGATACCCAGATCGCTGAACCGCAACTGTTCCAGCCCTTCGAGCCGTTCCAGCCGGGATGGTGCGGCCGCGGCATAGCGGCGCAAGGCGGCCGGGCGATAGGCATAGACGCCCATGTGCAGATGAACCTGATGCGCTTCATCGGCAAGCCGGTCGGTCGCGACAAACGGGATCACGCGTTTGGAAAAATAGAGCGCCTGCGCTTGCGCGTCGCACACCACCGTGGTGCCGCCCGCGCGGCCCGCCGCCTGATCGGCAAGCAAGGCACCGAGCATGCTCGGGGTGCATGGCGTCGCGGGCGTGGCTACCGCGAGGCCGGGCGTGTGTTCGATCCGCGTGATCACCGCGCTGACCGCATGGTATGGGGTGAGCGGGGCATCGCCTTGCAGGTTGATCACCAGATCGGGCTCGCGCGCCAGCGTTTCCAGCACCGCCGCGCAGCGTTCGGTGCCATTGCGACAGTCGCGCGATGTCATCGCGACTTCGGCGCCAAAGCCGCGCGCAACATCGGCAATGCCCGCGTCGTCGGTCGCGACGATCACGCGGGCAATCCCGGGGACCGCAAGCGCAGTGCGCCAGGTGCGCTCGATCAGCGGGCGCGGCTGCCCGCCCGCGCCGCGCAAAGGCGCCAGCGGCTTGGCCGGAAACCGCGTCGAGCCGAGCCGCGCAGGGATAACGATCACGCGTTCGGCCATCACGGCCGGCCCCAGTCGCGCGAGGCATGCGCCATTGTGCAACGCGCGAGATCGTGAATATGCAGCACGCCGAGCGGCTGCCGCGGATCGTCGCGTGCCACCACGAACAGCGCGGTTATCCGCGCCTCGGCGAGCATGACATGGGCATCGCCGGCAAAGTTGCCGGCCGCGATCGTGCGCGGATTTGCGGTCATCACGTCTTGCGCGCGCTGGTCCATCAGCCGATCGATATGGCGACGCAGATCGCCATCGGTAATCACCCCGACGAGCTTGCCCGCGACATCGGTAACGCCCGCAATACCAAGGCTCTTTTTGGTCATCACCACCAGCACGTCGCGCATCGCCATTGTGCTTGGCACCAGCGGCATGCGGTCGCCGGTGTGCATCAGCTCTTCCACCGGGGTCAGGCTGGCGCCGATGCTGCCGCCGGGATGGAGCACCGCCACGCCCTCGCGCGACATGCCGCGCTGGCGCATCACTGTCACCGCCAGCGCATCGCCCAGCGCCAGCATCATGGTTGTCGATGTGGTCGGCGCGATATTGACCGGGCAGGCCTCGCGCGCATGCGGCAGCACCAGCGCCAGATCGGCTGCTTCGGTCAGCGGTGAAGGCGCGCGCCCGGCCATGCCGATCACGCGACAGCCGAGCGTGCGCGCATAGCGCATGATCGGGCGCACTTCGGGCGTCGAACCCGAATTGGACAGGACCAGCAGCACATCGCCGGGCATCAGCATGCCGAGATCGCCGTGCGCCGCTTCGGCCGGGTGGAGAAACATCGCCGGCGTGCCGGTGGCCGACAGCGTGGCCGCAAGCTTGCGCGCAACGTGCCCCGATTTGCCCATGCCGGTCACCACCACGCGGCGATTGGCGCGGTTGATCAGCCGCACGGCGGCGGCAAAGCGCTCGTCGATCGCCTCGGCGAGGCGCGCAAGCGCTGCCGCCTCGGCCAGCACCACCTGACGGCCCGCCTCGATCAGATCGCGCGTGTCGTCATCGTCGTGTGCCCGTGTTGCCATTGCCGCGCCCATGCCCCCTCGCGGAAAATCCGCTGATTCACGGGCCATGTCGTACTGGGCCTAAGGGAAACATCTGCGCAAAAATGGCCCCATTCCCGAGGCATAGGTCTTTGCGCGAAGGCCCTGCACCGCGCTGCGCCGAGGCTTTCAGTCAGGCTGCAAACAGCGTCTCGCCCACAAAACCGCCCGGACGCGCGCCCGGCGGGCAAGCGAACAGCCCGCTGCCGATATGCGTGACGAACTGGTTCATCATGTCGAATTTGGCCATGTTTTCGAAAATCTTCACGAAGCCGCTGCGCGGATCGCGTTGCCAGGCGAGGAACAGCAGGCCGGCGTCCATGAACATCCCCTGGCGCCACGGCGGCCAGCGTTCGGCAATATGCGCCAGGCCATTGTCGTAGGAATAGGCGCGGCGCAGGATCTGCGCGCCATCGTTGATTTCGGGCGCGCCCAGCCGGGCATGGCTGTTTTCGGGGATGATGAAATTGCCGTCGGCGTCGGTCGCATCGAGCTTCATCGGCTCGAATTCGTGCATGCCGCCGAGCGGCGCGCCGCTTGCCTTGTGGCGCCCGACCACTTGCTCCTGAAAGCCGAGCTTCATGCGGTCCCAGTGTTCGAGCGCGATGCGGATCGGGCGCGCCACCAGATAGGACCCGCCTTTCATCCAGCCGCCTTCGTCGCCCACCCAGACATGGTGCGCCATGGCACCGGGATCGCGCGGGTCGGGGTTCATCGTGCCGTCCTTGAACCCCATCAGATTGCGCGGGGTTTCGCCCGGCTTTGCGCCCGCGCCGAACCCCGCCTGCGCCCAGCGCGGCTGCACCACGCCATAGCCCACGCGCGCCAGATGTCGCGCGGCATGCATCGCCACCTGGGCGTTGTCGGCGCAAGCCTGAACGCACAAGTCGCCGCCGGTCTTTTCGGGAAGCAACTGGTCGCCGTTGAACCGGGGCAAGTCGATCAATGCTTCGGGTCGGCGCGCGGCGAGACCGAACCGGTCTACCCCGTCGCGCGCGAACAGCCCGGCGCCAAAACCGATCGTCAGCGTCAGCCGCTGCGGGCCAAGCCCTGCGGCTTCGTTCGAATCGACCGGCGCCTGATCGGCGCTGTCGGCGCCCGCGAGCGGCAGGCCTGCGGTGAGCCGCGCGGCATCTTCGCTCCAACGCCGCAGCAGGTCTTGCACGTCGCTGCGCTTGTCGGTGACGATGTCGAACGCGACGAAATAGACATGGCGTTGCGCCGGCGTGGTGATTCCGCTCTGGTGCGCGCCATGGAACGGTTCGGTCGCAAGGCCCGGCCCGTGCATCAGCGGCGGCGGCGTCGCCCCGGCTGTCCCTGCCAGCATCGCCCCGCCGAGCGTGCCGGCCGCAGCGCCCAGAAAGCCGCGGCGCGAGGCGCCTTGGCGTGGGGGTGTACCAATCATCGCGTTGCCCTCACCAGCGTGTTCATGTCGTCTTCGACATAGTAAAAGCCCGAGCCGTCGGGGATCATGGCCAGCCCGAAGAGATCGCCATTGCCGGGCGGCGATTGCGCCTGGTCGTTGTCGATCCATTGGGCATAGATCTGCTTGCCCGTGGCGGGATCGACTTCGACCACCTGGCCGTTTTTGCCATTGGTGACCAGCAAGTGTTTCTCGGGCGTCCACGCCATCGCCAGCGGCCAGGCCAGCAGGCCATCGTGCGTTACCACGCGGCCGATGCCGCCGCTGTCGGTGCGGGCAGAGGCGTGATCGATCGCGATCAGGGTGTTTTCCAGCCCGTTGGTGGCATAGAGCGTGTCGTCCTCGCCAAGCGCGAGCCCGGTCGGGCCGAACACGAAATTGTCGAGATCGGCGCGCTGCGACAGACCGTTGGCGACCACCGTCTGGCTGGTCAGCAAGGGCGGCTTGCCATCGGGAATGGTCACTTCCAGCCGCAGGATCGTCGCCTTGTGCAGCACCACCGGGTAATGCGTGGCCGGGTCGAGCACGCGCGGGCCCGGCACATCGAAGCCGGCCATCGACACGAACAGTGTCGCGCGATCGCCTTTGTCGACCACGGCCATATTGCCCCAGGGGCCGCTGATCATGGGCCCGGCCCAGGTCGCCACCAGTTTGCCCGTGGCATCGAGCACCAGCAGGCAGCCTTCGCCGCGCGTGGTCGTGGTGCCGTCTTTCGACGGGAACGAGCCGACGATCACCCAGCCCGATTTGAGCATGCTCATCGCCGTGGTGAGCCCGACCCCGCCCGGGCATTGCGCAAGGTTCTGCGGAATTTGCGCAAACAGCGTGGTCTTTTTGGTCGCCGGGTTGAAATCGACGATCGTCGTGCCGGTGCCCTGCAGATTGCTGATATTGTTGAAATTGCTCACCAGCACGTCGTTCGCGGCGACTTTGCCCGCCGAAACCGGGGCGACCACCACCGCATAAGGGTTGAGATCGCCGTTATCGGGCGTGGTCGAGGCCAATGTCTGGTGCTTGTGCACGGTTTCCAGAAAGCCCACGCGTTCGGCCTGCGCCGCCGGGCCGATCAGCCCGAGGCAGGCAGCCATGAGAGTGATTGATCGGCGCATGTCTTGCCCTTTCACAGCAGAATGTTGGCGCGCAGGCCGAACACCAGTTCGTTGCCGACGCGTGTGGTGCCGGTTTGCGGATTGGCAAGGCCGCCGCCGGGGTTGAACACCAGTTGCACGTCGGGCTGGATCTGCAGCCACGGGGTTATCTGCCGCTGGTACGTCGCCTCGACATAGGTCTCGCTGGTCTGGCGCAGCGTGTAGCTGCCGGTAAACCGTGCGGTGTCGCTGTCGAGCCCGGCCAGGTGCGGGCTGACCCGGCTGAAGCCGAGGCCCAGACCCAGCGAATCGTCGGTGCGGTAAGGGAAGGGGTCCTTCAGCACGAGACCCAGATTGGCGCTCGCGCTGATCGTGTTGCGATCGGCAAACGGGGTGGCCATGGCCCGGCCGAACAGGCTCAGCGTGCGATTGGGGTCGCGGGTCGATCGCCACACGATCTTGTCGACCACGCCATAGATGCCCAGATTGCCGCGGTGCAGCCGCTGCGACCGGTTGCTGGCAGGGTCGGCAAGCGACAGGCCGTCACCGGCATAGCGCACATCGGCAAACTGTTCGCTGTCGTACCACACGCCCAGCCGCCAGGTCGCGGCCAGCGGTTGCGCCGCGCCCGGCGCCACCATCCCGCCGAGCGCCGGCGTGGTATATTGCAATTCGGCGAGCAGCAGCACGCCGTGGCGATAGAGCGGAAAGCTGGTGCCACTCGGGTCCAACTGCTGCGGGTCCGCGCCAAGCGCCTGCGCGCGCGCATTGCTGATCGTGAACGGGCTGGAACTGAACGCACCAAGCTGGATCGCCAGCGCGTTGACCGGGCGATAGCGCACGCGCACGCCGGGGGTGGACAGTGGATAGGCCGGCCCGCCGCCGGGCAGATCGGCAGTGGGCACTTCGGGCCAGCCGAACGCGGTATTCACAAACAGCAAGGCGTTGGGCGAGACCATCCATTCCTGGTCGAGGCTCTGCTGGCCAAGGCGCAGATCGAGCCGGTCTTCGGCGAGCAGCTTCTGATCGTACCACAGCTCCCACAACCGCGTGGCGCGGTCGGATTCGATGCCGCTCGCGGTCTGCAGCGAAGCGAGATTGCGCTGGCTGAGGTTGATCCCGTGCAGTTGCAGCGCCGAGGCGTTGAACGTGCCACCGTAATAGCCGAAAGCGCGCTGCGAATTGACTTGCACGACTGCCTGCGTCAGCCCGTCGTAATCGAAGCTCTGGTGCACGCCACCACTGGCATTGCCCAGCACTTCGCTGGTTTCCTGCACCGTGATCGTCACGCCATGGTGCGCCAGTTCTTTGCGCACGCCCCACAGATCGCCGAGCAGCGCGCCTTCGCGCCGCCAGTTGTGCAGGAACGCCAGCGGATCGCCGCCTTGGCTGGTGCCGTCATCGCTGACCACAGCCATGATCGGCGGGGGCGCTGCCAGACTTGCCGCCGGCGCCAGCGTCACCGCGCCCGCCAGCCCGGCTGCAATGCGCGCCACGGTCCGTCGCAATCGGGGTGGTCGCGCCGATGCAGGAATTACACATTCAGAAGGGTTCATGCCCTCCTGTTATTGCGATCAATTCGCATTTGCAAGGCTATTGCGACAAATTCGCAAATCGCAGGCCGGAGTGTCTGCATCGGTCGAGCCGGATCTGGACGGCGCAGACCGACGCAGGATGCCGGTGTCACAGATGCCGGCGTTACAGGGGAAGGGCGGTTTTGTAGACGACTGGCCGCAAGGCAAAGCTGGTGGTAACCTGGCCGACGCCTTCGATCCGTGTGAGTTTCTGGCGCAGAAAATCCTCGAAGGCACCGAGCGATTCCACCAGAATGCGCAACTGGTAATCGGCATCGCCGGTCATCAGATAGCATTCCATGACTTCGGGAAACTCCGCGACCGCGGCTTCGAACAAGGCCAGATGCCGATCATCCTGCTGGTCGAGCCTGACGCGGATGAACGCGGTTACCGGCAGCCCGACCGTGATCGGATCGACCAAGGCCACATAGCGAAAGATCACCCCGCTGCTTTCCAGCGCGCGCAGTCGGCGCAGGCACGGGGAGGGCGAGAGGCCGACTTTCTCCGAGAGGTCGTGATTGGTCATCCGACCGTCGTATTGCAGCTCGGCAAGTATTTTGAGGTCGATCGAATCGATGTGATGTTCTGGCAACGCGCGCTCCGGAATTGGCAAGAAATTGCAGGATATCGCAAATCTTAGCAGCATATGCCATGATGCTGCAAATCATCGACTGACTTCGCAAGGACATGCGCCACCTTGCGGCGCTATGCCGACGATGAGAGCGCAAGCACCGACCAACCATCGCCGACGGGATTGCCCGTACCGGCCCAAAGGCAAGGCATGTCCCGATGACGACCACCATCACGGCCGACAGGCAGGAACTGATCGCCACGCTCGAAAGCCTCGAGCAGCGCTTGCTGTGGTTGTCGTCGTGGACGATCCACAATGCCAACCATATCCGCCCGAAACGCGACGGACTGAAAGTCGGCGGCCACCAGGCCAGTTGTGCGTCGATGACCGCGATCATGGCGGCGCTCTATTTCCATGCGCTGGGGCCGAATGACAAAGTCGCGGTCAAGCCGCACGCCGGGCCGGTGCTCCATGCCATCCACTATCTCCTGGGCAACCAGACTCTGGAGAAACTTCAGGCTTTCCGGGGCCTGGGCGGGGTGCAAAGCTATCCCAGCCGCACGAAGGATACGATCCCGGTCGATTTTTCCACCGGGTCGGTCGGTCTCGGAGTGGCGATCACAGCCTTTTCCAGCCTGGTGCAGGACTATCTGATCGCGCATGGCCGGTTGAACGCAAGCGATGCCGGCCGGATGATCGCCTTGATGGGTGATGCCGAACTCGACGAGGGCAATATCTACGAATGCCTGATCGAGGGCTACAAGCACGATTTGCGCAACTGCTGGTGGGTGGTTGATTACAACCGGCAATCGCTCGACGCGACCACTGCCGATCGCATGTTCCGCCGGTTCGACGACATTTTCGAAACCTGCGGCTGGCGGGTCGTCACGCTGAAGCACGGCCGGCTGCAGCGCGAGGCGTTTTCGCGACCCGGCGGCAAGGCGTTGGAAGAATGGATCGACAGTTGCCCCAATGCCGAGTTCGCCGTCCTGACCTACCAGGGCGGCGCGGCGTGGCGCGAGCGGTTGCTGGCCGACATCGGCACGAAACCCCATGTCAGCGATCTGCTGGCTGCCTTTGACGATGCGGCGCTTGCCCGGTTGATGACCAATCTGGGCGGGCATTGTGTCGAAACGCTGATCGATGCGTTTGACAGCGCCCGGGATGAACGCCCGACGCTGTTCATCGCCTATACGGTCAAAGGCCACGGGCTTCCGCTGGCCGGGCACAAGGACAACCATTCGGGCATGATGAGCCCGACGCAAATGGACCAGTTCCGGTCGCAACTGGGCATTACTCCGGGCGATGAATGGAACAAGTGGTGTGGCCTTGGTGACA
Organism: uncultured Sphingomonadales bacterium; assembly: GCA_903893935.1. GTDB lineage: Bacteria > Pseudomonadota > Alphaproteobacteria > Sphingomonadales > Sphingomonadaceae > Novosphingobium. Next base: position 2,559 of record CAITOD010000325.1, on the reverse strand, counting down.
ACGTCGCGCGGTCACTGCAGGCGTTTGTCGATGCCAGCCCGATCGCCCGGCATCGCGCAGAGGTCGCTCCGTCGGCAATTCCGGTCCCGGCCATCCCGTTCCCTGACGGTGACACCAACTCGACCCAGGCCGCGTTTGGCCGGGTCATGCTCGATCTGGCCAAGTCGGGCGCGCCCTTGGCAGACCGGCTTGTGACCACCGCGCCGGACGTCACGCAGACCACCAATCTGGGCGCGTTCGTCAATCAGCGCGGACTGTTCCGCCGGCAGGAACTGGGCGATGTCTTTCAACAGGCAAAGATCCCTTCCACGCAGAAATGGGTGCAACATGCCGCCGGCCAGCATGTTGAGCTGGGGATTGCCGAGAACAACTTCTTCCTCGCGCTGGCTGCATTCGGGCTAGCGGGGCCGCACTTCGGCACACGCCTGCTGCCGGTCGGCACAGTCTATGATCCGTTCATTGCGCGCGGGCTCGATGCGCTGAACTATGGGTGCTACATGGACAGCCGCTTTCTGCTGGTCGGCACGCCGGCCGGGCTGACGCTGGCTGCAGAAGGCGGCGCGCACCAGTCGATCAACACGCCGCTGATCGGCATGGGCCAACCCGGGCTTACCGCGTTCGAACCGGCATTTGCTGATGAAGTCGCCTTGATGATGGCCCATGCGTTCGATGTGATGCAGCGTCCTGACGGCGGTTCGGTCTATCTGAGGCTTTCGACCCGGGTGATCGCGCAGGAAGTGCGGGCCGATGATCGCTGGCAGGCCGACGCGCTTGCCGGCGGCTATTGGCTGCGCCGCCCGGCCGAAGGCGCAGAGGCCGCGATCGTTTTTTCCGGCGTTGTCGCGCCGGAAGCCCTCGCCGCCTGGGAACAGCTGACCGATGACATCCCCGGTCTCGGATTGCTGAACGTTACTTCGCCCGATCTGCTCCACCGCGGATGGTCGGCGCGCCGCGCGGCGCGCTGGCAGGGCAAGCCGGTCGCGCCGTGCCATGCCGACAAATTGCTGGCGCCGCTTGCTCCCGGCGCCGGGCTGATCACCGTGCTCGATGGTTCGCCGGCCGCGCTGTCCTGGCTCGGCGGCGTTCGGGGCCAGCGTGTCAGCCCGCTGGGCACCGATCGCTTTGGCCAGACGGGTGACTTGCCCGATCTCTACCGCGCGTATCGCCTCGATAGCGAGGCGATCATCGACGCTGCCACGGAACTGTTTCTGGGGAATTGAAATGGCTGTTGAATTGATCATGCCGGCAATCTCGCCGACCATGGAATATGAAGCTGCTGAGGACGGGCGGGTAAAGCGGCTTATTGTGCTGGCCGGTACCGAAAATATCCCGGTGGGCACTGTGCTTGCGTTGCTGGAACACGCCGACGAGGTCATACCGGAATCCCAGACCGTTTCCGACGAGGCCATTTCTGCCGAAAAAGTCAGCTCCGGCAGACGTGAATTCGCGTGATTTCCTGCATCAAGATGTGAGGAGTTTCCGGGGTCGGTTGGACCATAAAACCCTGAACAATGCAGGATTTTATGGTGGGCGCGACAGGGATTGAACCTGTGACCCCACCCGTGTGAAGGGACCTTGCGACTTCGCGTAAGTAGATTGAAATTACGCGATCAAATCAGACCTCGAAATTCGCCGTGTACGAGCTTTGTACGAAGACACCGGGTGTGCGCTTTGCGCGCGTACACGAGACCTCGCGTTGGGAGCATTCTACCACAATTACCACCACGCGTCCTTTTCAAACTCGACCCGGGCATGGGGCAGCAGCAAGACGGCCAAAAGACGGCTGAAATGGCGGTAATCCACCGCCATGGCCCAAGGAGCTGCGCTGCGGCGATAGCGAAAACTTATCGGCGCGAGGACCCTCTGACATGGGACATCGACGGGGGAGGGGCGTGATGAGCACAACCCTTGCCCATCGTGGGCTGCCCCCAGGCGTGAGTCGCTTCGATCTCTTGCGGCTCTTCGAGCAGGTAGCCCGACCGGGCTTCGGGCTGTCTTCGACGGCGGTCGCCTTGGTCCGACATTATGTGCTCAAGACCATGGATGGCGATTACCTGTCCGGCCGGATCTGTGCCGTCTGGACCCAGGCTTGCCGCTTTGCCGAGGCTTTGGGTCTGACGCCTCGCTCGATCAACTCCGCCGAGCGCGAGTTGGAGCAAGCGGGCTTCATCGTTCGCAACGCGGGGATCAATGGCGAGCGTGCTGGAGATCGTCAGGATGGCATTGTCGTCTGGGCTGCTGGAATCAACCTGGCCCCACTGGTTGAGCGCTTTGCCGAACTGCTGGCCAAGGCCGAAGCCTTGGAAATGCGAGCTCGCGCAATCCAGCAATGCCGCGCCGAGATCCGTCAACTTGGCCAGCGCATCCGTGAAGCCGGCGATGATGATTTGCGCGAGCGGGCCGGGACAATCCTGCCCGATGGTCGAACGGCACGGATCACCAGCATCGACCGCCTGATTGCCATCCGTGAGGCGCTATCCGCAATGTTTGCCGCCATCGAATCCGCGCCTGATCCGGAACGCCGTGCGCTGAAAACTTCCGACGCGCCGGAAGAAAACT
>CAITOD010000324.1 GCA_903893935.1 uncultured Sphingomonadales bacterium | reverse complement strand
CCCCACGATCACGTCTTCGCCGCGATCGACGCGCGCCTGCCGCGCAGCGGCGGCTTCCTCGATCATCGCTTTGGGCCAGCCGCTCGCAACCGCTTTGGCCATGCCGCCTTCGGCTTCGACGCGTTCGATGATCGCCCAGGCGGCATCGACCAGTTGCTGCGTCAGCGCTTCGATGTAGTACGACCCGCCGAGCGGATCGACCACATTGCACATGCCGGTCTCTTCCTGGATCACGATCTGCGTGTTGCGCGCGATCCGCGCGGAAAAATCGGTCGGCAGCGCAATCGCTTCGTCGAGCGCATTGGTGTGGAGCGATTGCGTGCCCCCCAGCATTGCCGCCATCGCCTCGATCGTGGTGCGCACGACGTTGTTGTAAGGGTCCTGCTCTTGCAAGCTTACGCCCGAAGTCTGGCAATGCGTGCGCAGCATCTTGCTGCGTTCGTCCTGCGCACCCAGCCTGGTCATCACCCGGTGCCACAGCACGCGCGCGGCGCGCAGCTTGGCCACTTCCATGAAGAAATTCATGCCGATCGCAAAAAAGAACGACAGCCGCCCGGCAAATGCGTCGATGTCGAGGCCCGAAGCCACGCCATATTTCACATATTCCATGCCGTCGGCGATGGTGAACGCCAGTTCCTGTACTTGCGTCGCGCCGGCTTCGTGCATGTGATAGCCCGAAATCGAAATCGAATTGAACCTGGGCATTTCGCGGCTGGTGTAGCCGAAAATGTCCGAGATAATCCGCATGCTCGGTTCGGGCGGATAGATATACGTGTTGCGGACCATGAACTCCTTGAGGATGTCGTTCTGGATGGTCCCGTCGAGCAGCCGGCGCGCAACGCCCTGTTCTTCGCCCGCGACGATAAAGAACGCGAGGATCGGGATCACCGCGCCGTTCATTGTCATCGACACCGACATCTGGTCGAGCGGAATGCCGTCGAACAGGATCTTCATGTCTTCAACCGAATCGATCGCCACACCGGCTTTGCCGACATCGCCGACCACGCGCGGGTGGTCGCTGTCATAACCGCGGTGCGTGGCCAGATCGAACGCCACCGACAGGCCTTTCTGCCCCGCGGCCAGATTGCGGCGATAGAACGCGTTCGATTCCTCGGCAGTCGAAAACCCCGCGTATTGTCGGATCGTCCACGGCCGGCCGGCATACATCGACGCGCGCACCCCGCGTGTGAACGGGGCAAAGCCCGGCAGCCCCGGATCGGCGGTCACATCCTCGGCGGTGTAAAGCGGCTTGACCGCAATGCCTTCGGGCGTGTGCCAGGTGAGGTCTTTGCCTTTGACTTCCTTGGCGGCGAGCTTTGCCCAGTCGTCGATATCGGCCATCTCAGTGATGCCCCTTTGGCGTTTCCATGATTTCGGTCAGTTGCCCGCCCATGTCGCGGGGGTGGACAAAGAAAATCAGCGTGCCGTGCGCACCGATGCGGGGCTCGCCCAGCACCTTTTTGCCCTTGGCTTCGAACCACGCTTTGGCGGCGTGAATATCGGGCACTTCGTAACAGATATGGTGCTGGCCCCCGAGCGGGTTCTTTTCGAGCCATTTGCCCACCGCGCTCTGGGCCTGGGTCGGCTGCAACAGTTCGATCTGCGTGCCCGCCGTGCCGTTTTCGCCCGGCGTGTTGACGAAGCACACGCGCACCATTTGCGATTCGAGCACGAACGGCTCGGTAATGTCGGTGGCGCCCATCACATCGCGGTAAAACGCGATCGATGCGTCAAGATCGGGCGTGGCCACGCCGATATGGTTCAGGCGTCCGAGTTTCATCGCGTGATCTCCCACTTCAACCCGCCAGCGGCCCCAAATTCCAGACCCGGACGCACACCCAGACCCAACCCCGCATCCGTTCGTGCTGAGCCTGTCGAAGCACGCGCGCCGAGGCTTGCCCAGCGCCCGGATG
>CAITOD010000323.1 GCA_903893935.1 uncultured Sphingomonadales bacterium | reverse complement strand
TGGCCGGATTGGCGAGCGCGATGTTGTCGCGGATCGACCGGTTGAACAGCAGGTTTTCCTGCAGCACGACGCCGATCTGCCGGCGCAGCCAGGCCGGATCGATCTGGGCGATATCGACCCCGTCGATGGTGATCCGGCCGCCTTGCGGCAGATAGAGCCGCTGCAAGAGCTTGGTCAGCGTCGATTTGCCCGACCCCGACGAGCCGACAATCCCGAGCGAGCTGCCGGCGGGGGTTTCGAGCGTGATGTCATCGAGCGTCCATGGCCCTTCGAGCCCATAGCGGAAGCGCGCGTTCTCGAACGCGATGGCACCCTTGATCGCAGGCAGCGCGCTGCGGCTGCCGGCACCCGGCTCGATCGGCTGGTTGAGCACGTCACCCAGCCGCGCAATGGCGATGCGCACTTGCTGAAAATCCTGCCACAATTGCGCCATGCGGATCACCGGGCCCGACACGCGCTGGGCAAACATGTTGAAGGCGACGAGGCCGCCCACGGTCATCTGGCGGTTGATCACCGCTTCGGCGCCAAAATACAGGATCGCGGCCAGATTGAGCTTGGAAATCAGCTGGATCAGCTGGCTGCCGGTGTTGCCGAGATTGATCACCCGCTGGCTGGCATCGCTGTAGCCGGCCAGTTGGCGTTCCCAGCGATCCTGCCATTGCGGCTCGACCGCCGCCGCCTTGACTGTGGTAATGCCCGAAATGCTTTCGACCAGGAGCGCGTTGTTGGCAGCACCGCGTTCGAACTTTTCCTCGATGCGCGCCTGTAGCGGGCGCGTGACGAACACCGCGACCAGAATATAGGCCGGGATCGTCAGCACCGAAATCAGGAACAGCTTGATCGAATAGAAATACATCACCACCAGAAACACCACGGTGAACAGCGGATCGACCAGCACGGTCAGGCTGGCATTGGTGAGGAATTCGCGGATCGTTTCGAGCTGACGCACGCGCATCGCGATGTCGCCGACGCGGCGATTTTCGAAATAGGCGATCGGCAGCCCCATCAGGTGGCGGAACAGCCGCGCGCCCAGCTCGACATCGATTTTCTGGCTGGTTTCGGAATAGAGCCGGGTGCGCAGCCAGCCAAACGCGGTTTCCCACACCGACACCGCGACATAGCCGATGCCGAGCACCGTCAGCGTATCAAGCGTATCGTGGACCAGCACTTTGTCGACCACGTTCTGGAAGAACAGCGGTGCGGCAAGGCCCAGCAGATTGATCCCGAGCGTGATCAGCAGCACTTCGCCGATCAGCTGGCGATATTTGACGATCTGCGGGATAAACCAGCTCACATCGAACCGGCGCCCGCCCGCGGCGAGCCCGTCGCGCGTGGTGATCAGCACGAGTTCGCCCGACCACATCGCTTCGAGCTCGGCGCGGGCGACTTTGCGGATCGGCAACCCGGGCTGGCCCGCGACCGGCATGGCGAGCTGGATCAGCGCCTCTTCGCCTTCGACCCGGCCGATCACGAACCAGCCGCCGGGGCCATTGGCGAGCGCCGGCAGCGGCGTGCGCGCCAGACGTTCGAACTTTGCGTCGAGCAGGCGCGCACGCACATCGTTGTGCGATTTGGCGAGCCGCAGCAGATCGTTGCCGCTGGCGGGCAGATAGTGGCCCAGCGTGTGGCGCAATTGCGCCGGATCGACCGCGATCTTGTGCATGGCGAGCAGCGAAGCGAGCGCGACGAGGCCGGTCTCGGTCGTGCTTATTTTGTCGATGGACGCGGATTCGGTCATGGCTGGCTCAATGAATGATCAGGGAATGATCAGGGAATAATCAGGGAATGATCAGCAAGCGGGGTTCCCGTCGTCCCGGGCAAGGGAACATTGGGCGAGCTGGTGGCAAACGGTGCGTCGGGTTCGGGGCCTTTCGCCGGCGCGATCGCGGGCTTCGCCGCGCCCGATGGCGGCTGTTGCAGCCCCGGCGGGGGGGCTTTGGGCAAGTCCACTTTGTCAAGCGCGCGCACCGCACCGTCCCACGGCAGCGCCGCGCGCGCTGCGGCATGGCGGAAATTGGCATCGGGATTGTAGAGCCCGGTGCCCCCCAGCAGCGAGCGCGTTTCCAGCCGGCCGATCCGCCGCAGCAGCGTCGCTTCGGCCACATAGAGATCGTGGCGCGCAACCACCAGCGCCACGCGCGCGTTGAGCAAAGTCGAATGCGAATAGAGCACGTCGAACGTCGATCGCAGGCCGGCGCGGTATTCCTCGAACGTGCCGTCTTCGAACACGCGCGCCGATTCCACTTCGCGCGCATCGACCGCTATCGTGCGCTGGGTGGTGGCCATCGCGTTCCACGCGTTGATCACGGTATCGACCATCTGGCGCCGGGTGGCCTCGATGCCGATGCGGTCGGCGGCGTTGCGGTCTTCGGCCTGGGCGACCAGCGAACCCACGCGTCCGCCGTTGGTGATCGGGATTGTCAGCACCGCTTGCCCGGCAAATTCCTGGTCTTCGTTGTGGAGATAGAACGGTGCGGCGCGCCCGGTCAGCGTGGCCGTGCCGGTGAGGTTCAGCGTCGCCTGGCCTTGCGCGCGCGCAGCCGCGATGCGGGCGCGCGACTGGCGCTCGGTTTCGATCGCGGCCGCCATGTCGGGGCTCAGCTGTTCGGCAATGTCGAATGCGTCGCCGATCGTTTCGGGCAGATCGGGCAGAGGCGGCGGCGGGGCCAGATTGCCCGGATCGTGCCCGACCAGCGCCGCATAGGTCGCGCGATCCTGTTCGAGCTGCTGACGCGTGCTGTAAGCCTGCGTTTCGGCCAGTTGCAGCTGGGTTTCGGCTTGCGCGATGTCGGTGCGCGTCAGCTCGCCCGCTTCGCGCCGCGCCTTTACTTCATCGAGCGTGGCCTGGAGCTGGCGCAAATTGGCCGTATAGAGCCGCAGGACTTCGCTATCGCGGCGGATATCGGCATAAGCGGTGATCACTTGCAGCAGCAGATCGCCCTCCGAGCCGCGCAGTTGCTGGCGGCCGGCGCGCACTTCGGCAATCGCGGCATCGCGGTCGGCGCTCGCTTTGCCGCCGGTATAGAGCGGCTGGCTGACCGCAGCTTGCGCGGCGAGCGAGTTGTTGGTGATGATCGGCGAATTGTAGGTGCCATTGAGCAGCCGCGCGGTCTGCGTGGTGCGGCCGGGCACGGTCTTGGTATAGCCGCCGGTAACTTGCAGCGTGCTGTTGGGGCGCAATTCGGCTTCGGCCTGGGCATAGTCCTCGTCGTAGGCGCGCAACTGATAACGGGCCGCCTGCAGCGAAGGTGCGCTCTGATACGCGGTTTCGAGCGCCTGCGGCAGCGTTTCGTCGGGCGCGGGTTCCGCCTCTTCCTCGACCATGGGCAGCTTCCACGGCTGGGCAAGATGCGTCGCCGCGCGGCAGCCCTGCCGCGCTTTGCCCTGGCATTTGCTGGCCACCGGGTCGGCCGGGTCAGCGAGCGCACCGCCGGCCAGCACCAGCGACACACCAAACAGCAGGAAACCGGTCAGGCGGCGGATCATTCTACGAAACTGGCATCGGACGCGCAGCCGCGGGTGACCGCAAGATCGTGCAGCCCGACCATGCCGCGAATGTGCATGGTCACCGGCCGCCGATCGGGGCGCGGCGCGATGGCGATCGTCGTGGCCGGGCGCAGCGTGGCAAGCGCGATCCACACCAGGCCGCCACCTGAATTCTCCATTCCGCCGCGATCGAGCGGCACGCCAAGGGCGATCAGATCGGGCAGGTCGTCGCGCATCGCGCGCGGCGCGCCGCCATCGATGCGATAGACCGCCTGCGCTACATCCCATGCCGGATCGAAGCGGAACCCGACCGCGCCGGCGCGATAGAACGCGCGCGCGTTGCGCGCGCGCAACCGGCAGGCGATCGCACCCGAAAAGCGGTTGCGCGCGATATCCAGCCGCCAGTCATCGAGCCGCAGCGTTTCATGCGTGATCAGCGAGGGCTTGTGCCGCAACAGGCCGGCATGCGCGGGCGCGGCTGCCAACGCGCACAAACCGATGAGTGTACCGAGATACCGGCCCGCACCAGATGCATCAGGCGCGCGCACGCGCAGGACATGGCTCGCTTTGGCAACGCCGAACATCGATGAGCCCCCGGGAAAAAGCTGCGCGAGGCTTTTCATACGATACAGCTCGCTAAATGGATATTGGCCTGTGCGCCCGGAAGGCTTGTACTATCCGGTGTGTTTCAAAACGGTGTAACCCGCCTGCAACGCATAGGCTGCGCCGGGCGCTCGCGCCAGTCACCTAGCGGCCGATCGGCTGGGCGCCGGGCGGTTGTCGGTAACAACTGGGGGCAACGCCGAATTCGGTCTTGAACACGTGCGTAAAATAGGCGTGCGAGCGAAACCCCAGCTGCCACGCCACTTGCGAAACCGGCGCGTCGCTGGTGGCCAGCTGGCGCGCCGCCAGCTGCAGTTTGAGCCGCGTCTGGTACGCGCTGAAGCCGATTCCGAAAGCCCGCGAAAAGGCGCGCGAGAAATAGCCTGGCGACATCGCGCAAAGCGATGCCGCCTGCGCCAGCCGCAAAGACTGCGCCGGATCGCGATCGAGCCGATCGAGCAGCGGGCGAAACCGCGCCAGCGGTGATGCGGCGACCAGTCGCCCGGGATCGCCGGTGGCTTCGGCAATCGCCAGCACAAGCGCCTGCAATTGCAGCACGACCGCCGTTTGCGCGCGCTGCTGTGCGATCGATTCGGCCAGCCAGTCGGTCAAGGCAGCGATGCGCGCCCGCGCGTGCGCATCGGGGGTGATCGCCAGCGGCACGTTGGGTAGTGCTGCGGCTGAGTTGCTGGCGGCGCGCGGATCGAACTGGATCAGCGTCCATGTGCGCGCCTGCGGCGCGAACGAAAAGTCGTGCACCGCCATCGACGGGGCATAGAGAATCATGCCCGGGCCAAAATCGAACGCGCGGTCTTCGCACGCAAATGTGCCGCTGCCTTCGCGCATCAGCACCAATTCGGCGGGGCCGTGGAAATGCGCAAACCGCTCGGTCGGACCGGCCGGCTGGTGCAGCCGTTCAAGCCGGGCGGCCATGCCGGGCAGCAGTGGCACAGGTTCGGAAAGCGGCAGGTCCATGTCAAGAATCTGATAGTTTATCGCGCGATCCGTGACAACCGGCGCGGACGACTTGCGCAATTGTGATAGCTATCAAAGACAGCAGCGACTTACCCGAGGATGGCCATGCCCGCTGCGCTCGATTTTCCTCATGCGATCTCGCCCGCGATCCTCGAACGCTATCAGCGCGACGGGTTCGTCCGTCTGCCGGGCGTGCTCGATCGCTACACTGTGGCGCACTATGGCGCAGAAATCACCCGGCTGACGCTGGCGCTCAACACGATGAACACCCCGCTTGCCGAACGCAGCACTTATGACCGCGCGTTTTTGCAAGTGATGAACTTGTGGCGCACGTCGGACATGGTGCAGCGCTTTGTGTTCGGACAGCGGCTGGCGGGAATCGCCGCAGCATTGATGGGCGTCCGCGCGGTGCGGCTCTATCACGACCAGTCGCTCTACAAGGAACCATCGGGCGGGATCACGCCCGCGCATGCCGACCAGTATTACTGGCCGATGGCTTCGGACAAGGCGATCACGGTGTGGGTGCCGCTTCAGCCGGTGCCTGCCGAGATGGGCCCGCTGGCGTTCTACACCGGCAGCCATCGCACCGCGCTTGGCCGCGATCTGCCGATTTCGGACGAGAGCGAAGCGCAGATCACCGCGGCTATGGAAGCACAAGGCTTCGCGCTCGACGATCAGCCTTATGCGCTTGGCGATGTCAGCTTCCACGCCGGATGGACGTTTCACCGCGCGGGCGCCAATGTCTCGGACCGACCGCGCTCGGTGATGACGATGATCTATATGGATGCCGACATGCGGCTGGCCGAACCGGTCAACCATATGCAGGCCGCCGACCGCGACCAGTGGTGCCCCGGCGCGGTGGTCGGCGAAGTGATCGACACGCCGCTCAATCCCGTGCTGTTCGGCGCATGAGCCTGTGGCGGATCGCGGTGCCGCTGGCACTGGCGGCATCGCCGGCGCTGGCGCATGCGCCGGTCGACGATGTCGATCCGTTCATCGGCAGCGACGGGACCGGGCACACCACGCCGGCAGCAACGCGCCCGTTCGGCATGGTCGCGCCTGGGCCCGACAACGCCGATCACGGCTGGGACTATACCAGCGGCTATCAATATCGTGCGCCGCTCATCCTGGGTTTTTCGCAGACGCATCAGAGCGGCACCGGGCTGCCCGAAATGGGCGATATCCTGCTGATGCCGCTGGGCGCGCGGCGCACCGACCACTTTGCCAGCCATTACGACAAAGCCGGCGAAACCGCGCACCCGGGCCTCTATGCGGTGCGCCTGACCGACAATGCAGTGCGCGTCGCGCTTACCGGCACCACGCGCGTTGCGCTTCACCGCTATCGCTTCGACCATGGCGGGCGGGTTTGGGTGCTCGCCGATTTCCAGCATACTTTGCGCTTTGCCGAAGGCCCGCGGATTACCGCAAGCCATGTGCGCCTGCGCGCCGATGGAGCCGACGGCAGCATCGATTCGACCAATTGGGCAACGCGCAAAGTGGCGTTTGCGCTGCGCTTCGACCATCCGGTGGTCGGGTCGGAACGTTTGCCGGCCGAACCGGGCGATCGCGCGCCGCGCTATCTGCTAGCATTCGATCTGGGGGCCGGTCGCACCCTGCAGGCCAAAGTCGCGGTCGCCTCGACCGATGAAGCGGGCGCGCGGCGCAATCTGACCGAGCTGCCGGGCTGGAACTTCGACGTAGTGGCGCGTGCTTCGGCCGCGCAATGGAATGGCTTGCTCGGTCGCGCCACGATCGAAGCTGACCAGACCACCCGGCGCGTGTTCACCACCGCGCTATACCACGCGTTTGTTCACCCGAGCACGTTGTCCGACATCGATGGACGCTATCGCGGTGCCGATGGCCGGATCGCGCGCGCGCCCGGGCATGTCCACTATTCGACGCTGTCGCTGTGGGATTCGTTTCGCGCCGCGCAGCCGCTTTACACGCTGCTGATCCCCGAACGCGTCGACGACATGGTGCGCAC